>DASTZZ010000098.1 GCA_035764005.1 Terriglobales bacterium | reverse complement strand
TGGTCTGGTGCCCGAAGTGAACGCCCGCTTCGAGCAGTTCCTTCATTGTGATATTCGCCAATTGACCTCCTTCTATGGATTGCATTCCCAGGATCAAAGTACGTCCCAAGAATTACATTCCCGGCCCGGACCCGTTGCATTTGGATTTCGGGTTCGGGAAGATTTGAAAAACCGGCTTTCGGCTGTCGGCAATCGGCTATCGGCCAAAACATGTTTCCGCTACCGATCTTCAGCTAATTACCGTTTCTTCAGTTGAACAACATTACGACTTCAAACTCGATGCACGGTGAAAGCCCCGACTTCCGGCATTGAATTTGAGGACTCCCTCAAAAAGCCGAAAGCCGATGGCCGACAGCCGATAGCCTCGAAGCGCGCTAGCGCTTCGAGAATTGGAAGCGCTTTCTTGCTCCCTTTTGTCCGTACTTCTTGCGCTCTTTGCCGCGCGCATCACGCGAGAGCAGACCTTCACCCTTCAGCTTCTTGCGAAGCTCGACGTTGAACTCAAGCAGTGCGCGGGCAATGCCCATCTTCACCGCGTCGGCCTGTCCGTTGACTCCGCCGCCGTGGACGTTGGCAATGACGTCAAAAGTCGTGCCAGTCTCGCTGCTCACCAGAGCAGACTTGGCAGCTACGCGCTGCGCGTCGGTGACAAAGTATTTGTCAAACTCGCGATCATTGACGGTGAACTTTCCGCTGCCGGGACGCAAAAACACGCGAGCGATGCTCGATTTACGACGTCCCGTGCCGTAATACTGAACCAGATCAGCCATTCTGTTTTCGTTTCCTGTGTACAGAAGCTTCGAAGCTACGCAGCTGCGAAGCCTCGTAGCCTGAACCTCAAATTGTTAACTGCTTCGCTCTCAGCAACCCGGTCGCTAAGAGCATCAGTGTCTCTAAACCTAAAAGCAAGCTTCGAGGCTGCGCGGCTCCGAAGCTTCGTAGCTTATTTTCCGACTGCCAGCGGCTCGGGTTTCTGTGCAGCATGCGTGTGCTTATCGTCGCGATAAACCTTCAGCTTGCTTCCCATCGCTCGGCCGAGCTTGGTCTTGGGCAGCATGCCTTTGATCGCGTCTTCCACAACCGCTTCCGGACGCCGTGCAATGCGCTTCTCGAACTGCTCTTCACGCAGACCGCCCGGGAATCCGGTGTAGCGGCGATAAACTTTCTGTCCGGCCTTCATGCCGGTCAATTTCACCTTGGCCGCGTTCACCACGATCACGTGGTCGCCGGTGTCGATAAACGGCGTGTACTGCGGGTTATGCTTGCCCGCGAGAACGTGAGCTACCTTGGTCGCAAGGCGGCCCAAAGTCTGGTCCGTGGCATCGACCACGTACCACTTGCGCGCGATTTTCCCCGCAGTGGGGAAACTGGTGGACATTCCAAATTCTCCAAAAGAGATAAAGGGAGGGGCGACTACGCCCGTCCTACGAAAAAGCAAGGCAAGAAGCCAACCACTTAAACTGATCAGTTAGAAGGGCGCTTGCAGCCTACACAACGCGTAGGAATACTACTACAAATTGAGGATAGCGGAGTCCCGGAGAGGGTGTCAATGCCCGCAGAACGAACTACTTCGCACCACACGAATGCGATCCGTCGTCACGCCATGTGCTGCCGTCTGCAAATTTTGTAACTGCAACCCAAGCGTGTGGGTAGGTGCCATCTGGGTGAGGCACAGGTCCGGAGCCGATCGCTTTCTTGTCACCCGGTTTGAGCTTCTTTTGAGAGACCAAAGCACCACCCGGACGTTCATCTCCTACTCCGTCGACCCAGTTGTAGAAGAACTTTTCCGCGGCTACGGGCTTATCACCAAGATTCCTAAATTCAACGCTAATAGCGTCCCCTCTCATGCCTGGAAGGATCTCTGTTTTCGTAACGGTTACGGGGCAGGATTGATCAGCGGCCAGCATCGATCCACACAGGAGTAAAAGAATGCAGGATTTCGAAATCATTTAGCAGCTTTGAATTTAGGCTCGAGTTTGGATTTGGCGAAACCAGCAAAATTCTTACATGATGTTTGCGTTACTAGCAAACTTGCAAACGTGATGCGAGAATTGCTTAGCGACTTGCTGATTGTCTGGTGAATGTATGTCGCTTTTTATTTCTGTGACCGTCCGCCTTACGCGAAATGACGTGCGCGCTTTGAAGCGTGCTCGTGATGCCGGATATTGCCCGTCTGAGCTATTACGACAAGACCCACGAATTATCGCATCTGCCTTCTATTCCGATCGCCGCCCGCCCTCAACTCGCTTGTTCGAATCAGGGGATCCAGAGTTGGGAGACGAGTCACGGATTTTTCGGGACTAGCTTTAGCAACTAATAGAGGGAACTCACGATCACAGGGTCTTAATATACGCGATCAGATCGTCGAGTTCACGCCGGCTGAGCATTCGTCAGAAAGGCGGCATGTTGCCTTTTCCGTCGTGAATGATTCTGCGAGTCGCCGCTTCACTATGCTTGTTTGCCTCGAAGTTCGCTCACGCTTGATGGACCGTCGTGAAAATCTTCGGAGTTCCGATGGCCTGCAATCCAACTGCGTAGGTTGTGCCTGCGGCTTGAAAAGCCACGCACGTCGGACTGAATTGTTCCACCGACACTTCAGCGGGATGAAACAATGTCACGAACCTCATCGGCAGGGCAGCCGCCGCGCGTGCGCCTAACGATAGAGCCGGATCCTTGCTCCCGTAGTACAGCGAGCGCCAGCCGCGAATTTCTTTGTCACATACCGATAAGTCGTCTGCTCCGCTAATTAGTTGACCTGCCCTGGCCAGACTTGTCGAGAATGGGTGGTCAGCGATGATCGCGCAGTTGAAATCACCTTCAGGAAACTGCAGCAACAGCCTGATTGGATCGAGATCGAACCGGAACGGAACGTCTGGAAAGAGCCAATGCAACTGGACTTCGCCTGAGTAGCTTCCCGTCACATCATCGACAACGATCCACAGATCCGCCTCCTGGAAGCACAGTATTGACCTTCGGTGCGTTGCGCCAAGACGACGGTAGCCGTTGTGATACGCCGTGACCGCTTGTGCTTGAGTTCCAATGGAATAGTTTTCAGAGGAAGCCTGGGCCGAATCGAGCCAGAGGAACCGTCCGGCAGGCGTCATCTGATCGCGTCCGGCGATCGTGACGGTGTTGTGCACCGCCGTACCGGCGAGCGCGTTTGCCCATAATGGACCAGCGTTGTACAGATACGATCCGGCGTCGCAGGCTACGTTTTGCCCTCGCCACCACAGATCAAAATGCAACTGATCAGCCTGTGACGGACGATCTTCGTATCGCCCTGCTCGCAGCATCCCGTTACTTTCGTTGGCAATCAGGTTCAGGTATCCAGAAGGAGGAAGTCTCTTCGGAGGACCAGAGGAAGCCGTAGGCTGACTTGCTCGGATGTAACGCAATGCCGGAATGGAAGAATCCGCGGCGGCTCGGTCCGACAGAGGACGTCCGAGGAGCCAAGCCGATAACTCACTCCACGGACCTTCGCGCAAGAGTGGCTTGCCGTGAAGCAACTGATGTGCGGCATCGATGGAAGGCCGAAAATCTGTGTAATCGCAGTTCGTTAATGGCAACAAAAGAGTGCCGTCATTCGCTCCGTAGTTGGGTATGCGCCCGCTGCGCAAATGGCAGAAGCGAACCATAAATGCCAGGCAGCGGTCGAGCGCTTCATAACATTCGGCGGCGAAGCGCACTTCGTGGATCTCGCCGAGCCGGAGCGCCCAGATCAGCAGATCGATGAGCACGCGTTCGTAGTTGAACGAATGCTGAATGTAGCTACCGTCTTCATAAACCTGCTCGCGCAGTTGCGAGACGATCAGCAGCTGTCCCATTCTGGTCCACTCGGCCGCGCGCGCTAGATGAGGAAACAGAACGCCAATCGTGAACAGCCCCACTGCTTCGCTGATGCCGTGATTGTTCCGCTGTGAAAGCGCGTATTCGATGAATCCCGCGATCCTGTCACCGTGAACATCAATCATTCGCGCAAGGCGGAAGACTCGTTCCGAAGTGGAACACGAGGCATTCAGGAACCCGAACAGACCGAAGCACCACGCCATCACGCGAAAGGCAGCTTCCTGCCCGCTGGCCCAGTTCACGCCACAATTCGGCCGATTCACCTCCGCCCAATCCTCCACCAGAGTCCAGAAAGCCTCTGCATATCTTTCATCTGCGCTCGCCGCATAAGCGCGAACCAGCAAGTACACCACCGAGAATCGGCTAGGTTCCCAGACAAACTTGATATCGCTGCCGTCCCTGTCCCCTGTAACCTGTCCCCTGTAACCTGCCGTGCGGCTCCAGTGTCTCGCATCATCAGCACGACTTCCATCGAGCACATTGAGATGCCAGTCGGGAGGAAAGCCGATCTGGAACCATGAATGTGAGAAGTACGGCCACTCACCGGCCAAGACCCGATCTGCATCGCGGCAGACTTGAGCCGAGCAAACAGGTTTCGGGAGTTGTTGCGGGGAGAAGAAAAATTTCGATCTGAGGAGTTCAGATCTAAGTGGATCGCCAACTCTGGTCTCATTGTCAGACGCATTGCCGACTGTGAAGTTCCAATCTGAAACCGGCAAACGCCGCTCGACAATTCCCAGCCTCAACTCAGCTTCAATTCGCAACCGGCGGAGCGCCCAACCCGGACCGAGGTCGCGCACGAGTTTCCAGGCAGTGGAAGGAGGGATCATCCTGACCGATGAATTTTCGAATGGTCGGGATTGTACCGTTTGCCCCTTCCGGGTGGGCCCTATTCAGTCTCCTCCGTCGCCAGACCACAAGCCCGAAGGGCTGGCAGAAGCGGAGCCCAGCGGCGTGAGCCCTGGGTTGGTGCGACCAACGAGACCGAGCCCTGAAAGGGCGACATCGGTACGAAAAATTGGACGTTTTCCAAGGCGGGATGCCGCCCTTTCAGGGCTCTGGACTGCAACCGGACTTACCCAGGGCTCACGCCGCTGGGCTCCGCTTCTGTCAGCCCTTCGGGCCTAATCTGGTGAATCTTGGGTACGATGGAGGCCCTGGGCAGAGTCGAACTGCCGACCAACGGTTTAGGAAACCGCTGCTCTATCCATCTGAGCTACAGGGCCATCGGTCAATTTTATTGTATGGCGTGATCACTTCTCGCCCGCGACACACGCGAAGCTCTCCGCACTGTTAACATCTCCTGAGCCTTTATACTTCGCGATCTGCGGATATGCGCACAAGGGCCGAGTCATGCTCGGCTGACTCGCAGCATTGGAGTCGACGTATTTACTCGCGATGATCTTTGACGGAGCTGTGCCTCTTTCCACCCAGTCTTCGAGCGCTAACCGCATGTTGTGCTCAGCATCCTGACGAGCGTGTACACCCTCCTCGAACGATGTTGCTCCCGGGCCGCCGCCGCAGTGCTGCATCCCTGGCACCATGTACACGCGCAGAAACGACTCGACGCTCTGCGCTCCCATTTTGGTCTGCACCTGGTGGAAGTAGTTGATGGTGTTCAGCGCGGAGATCGCGGGATCGTTCCACCCGTGGTAGATGATGAGCTTGCCGCCTCTGTTCTTAAACCGCGATAGATCGGGATTGGTGGCGTTTAGAATTTTCGCGCCTTTTTTATCGGAGGCCTTTGTCGCCTGCGACAGATCGGCGGTTTTGTAATCCCAGTCGGCTTTGTCGTAAATCATGTTTGCAAAGTAGCCGTTCCCGAAAGCGAAAAGCAAAGCACGGCCGGGAGCCGCGCCGGTGATCCATACGGACCAACCGATTTCGCCGGTTTCTGCGCCCGGAAGGAAGCCGGGGAATATTTGACCATGGCTGTCGTGCGCGCCTTGATAAAGCTTCTTCAAGGCTGTGACCTGCGGCGGGGTCAGGCATTGGTCGTTGTCGGTCGACTTGCAGGTCAGCACCTCAGGATCAAAATGGCACTGGCGTGGGTCGTTGAGGATTCCGTCTTTTACTCCATCCTGGGCATCGCAGGCAGAGTTTACCGCTGCTGCGATCGCCGGGAGCTTCGACGATGGAATGTAGCTGGCAGGATCGAGCGTGGTCGCCTGCGCGTCCCATAACGCGCCGACCAGCAGATGACTCCAATAATTTGCGGGAGCGCCGGCGAGAATGCCGTCGTAGTCCTCCGGATACCGCTGCGCTTCCATCAGAGCCTCGCGTCCGCCGTTCGAGCAGCTCCCAAAATAGGAATGCTTCGGCTTGCTCTGGTAAAACGCTGTGATCGTCTGCTTGGCGATCTCCGTCATTACGTGAATCCCGCGATAGCCGAAATCGACGATCTTTTCCGGATGTCCGAGCGCCCAACTTGCATCGACTGCCGATCCTGAATGGCCAGTATCGGTTCCGGCGGTCGCATACCCCTGCCTAAGAGCTGTAGCCATGCCGCGATAATCGATCTGTCCGGCGAAGCCGCCGTTTCCCTGCGCCTGGAATTTCCCATTCCAGCCAGTAGCCGGCATCCAGACTTCGATCTTGATATCGGAATCAGAGCTGGGATGAGCTTCTACGCGAACGCGGCAGAACGCCGGAAGCGATTTGAACTGCGCAGCCATGGCAGGAGGAACATTTTCCGGAGAGGAAGCTGAGCCTGCGTCGACTGCCTCTGCTGCAGTAATTTGCGCGTCCTTCAAAGCCAGTTGTTTGAGCTTTTCGCACGAGGACGTTTGAGCCTGTGCCGCGCTGAGCGTCACAAGCAGGGAAATGACGATCGCTTGCGGGACCGATATGGTCTTCATTTGGCACCGCCTGCAGTGGCTTGAGCCGCCGGTTGCGTTTGGATGTCGGCGATCTCCGCTGCCGCTCGCGCGACACGATCGTTGTACTCAGAAATTTTTTTCTTCACCACGTCCGACCTCCAGTCCTGACCGACACGTGAGGCAACCTTCTCCATCTGCTCCTGGCTCAGGCCTTTCGTGAGCGCCTGCACTTGCTCCTGCGCTTTAGTGAGAACTTCGCTGTAGTGAGTAAGCTCCTTCGCCGCATTCTCCGGGTGATAGCTGAGACGATCGCCGCTCTGCATAGCATCGATCAGCTCATCGGGAGACCAGCCGAGAGGCCAGGTTTCATTCAGGGAATCGTAGGCTTCGCGGAGCCGAGTCATAGCGCCGGCAAAGCCGTCCAGCTCCTTCCGGCGCCCGATCACATCGGCAGTGCGCTTCACCTGAACAGTCACCGTGCTGCTCACCGGAAAATGTGGAGTTGTGATGATGGTATCCAGCGCGTTGCCATCGTAACGCCAGCCGACTTTGTCCTGCGCTGATGCGAGGGTCAGTGCCTTGCCGTTTACAGTTACTGACTGTGGTGGCCAATCTCCCGGCAAGCGAATTTCGTATGAGCGCTGCGTCGGCATGCCTGCATATCCGCCTCGAACTGGAGCGACCGTCACCGTGAGCGTTCCATTCGTCTCGGAAGCGTGAAGATCAGTCCAGGCATCTTTCCCAATTTGGTATTCCCGTGCCTTCCCGGAATCCTCGTAAAGCGTGTACGACGACTTCTCTCCTGCGGTAAGGGGAAAGACATTCACGATCAATGGATCGATCGGCTTCTCGCCGGTGTGCTCCATCTTGGGAGCCATGGGAACGATTGCGCCCGCACGCACATAGACCGGGGTCTCGCGAATCGAGAACTTGCGCGTAAGTTCAACCGGTCCGGTGAAATGCTTGCCGGTGTTCCACTCGATCCACTCGCCTTGTGGCAGCCAGACAGATTCGCTTGCCAGCCCCGTGGCCTTGTCGATCGGGCTGACGACTGGGGCAACGATCATGTTGTCGCCGAACATGTATTCGTTTTTCGCCGCGTATGCCTGCTCAGCTTCAGGCCAGTCATAGTAGAGCGGGCGCAGGAAGGCCACGCCGGTGTCGTAGGTCCGCCGCGCCTCGGTGTAGATGTACGGGATCAGCGCATAGCGAAGATGAAACTCGTCGCGCATGATGTCGGCATAAGGCTCGGGATAGGCCCAGATACGTCGTTCTGATTCAGGATTCTTCGTGGTGTGCGTCCGCAGAATCGGGCTGAAAGTCCCAAACTGAATCCAGCGCGTGTAGAGCTCGGGATCGACGGCTCCGGGCATGTGTCCACCGATGTCGTGGCTCCAGTACGCGTATCCGACGTTCGCTGCTGTCGCCGTAAACCACGGCTGGAAAGCGAGCGAGTCCCAGACGGAAATCGTGTCACCGGAGAATCCGATCTGGTAACGATGATTCCCGAGCCCACCCCAGCGATGAAAGAGCAGCGGACGCTTGCCCTCGCGTTCCTGGTCTGTGAAATGAACGTAGTTCAGCCACCACGTCGGATTCACGCCCGCAGTTTTTGTGTCCTTCTCCTGCTGCCAGTCGAGCCACCAGAAATCGACACCTTGTCTCTCCAGTGGATGGTGCAGCACGTCCATATAGTTCTGGGCGAACTTCTTGTTTGTAATATCGAACGGCACGTATTTCTTCGTTGCCGGATCGATGCCCATGCGGCGTGCCATTTCGGGATAGGCTTGCTCCCAAGGCTGCACACCGGACGCGGGATGCAGATTCATCGTGGTCTTCAGCCCCTGGCTCTTGATGCTCTTCATGAATGCGTCGGGATCCGGAAAGAGCAGCTTGTTCCATGTGTATCCCGACCAGCCGAGCGTGTGGCCGGACTGATCTTTCTCCTGCGAAAACCAGTTCTGATGGAAGGTGAGGTGCCAGTCCATGTCGATGACGAGCACGTCGAGTGGGACATCGCTCTCGTGGAAGCCGCGCACGAGATCCTGAAATTCCTGATCGCTGTACGCCCAGTACCGTGACCACCAGGTTCCGAAAGCGAACCGCGGCGGCAGTGGGATTTTTCCGGCGACGCGAGTGAAATCGGTAAGAGCCTGCTTGTAGTTGTGTCCGTACCCGAAGAAGTACCAGTCCTGACGATCGCCTTCCGGACGCTCCATCACCCACGGCCAGGGGCTCTGTTCACCTTGCGTAAAACGAAAATCGTCGGAATCGAAGAGCGGACGTTTGGAGTCGTCGACCAGCACCCAGCCATCGCGCGAGATCAGGCCAGGATCGATCGGCTCGCGTGTCTTTCCCCCGAGCGCGCCATCGAGCGTGCGCGTGGTGCCCTGGAGATTGCCTTTGTCTTCCATTCCGGGATGCCAAGTGACTTGATTGCCGTTGAGCGTGAGGTCAATGTGCAGATTGTCTGAAGTGAATTTGCCATCGCCGGACTGCCGATACGACAGCGACAGGGCATCGGTCTTAATATCGAGCACGTCAGTATCGCCGTCCTTGTGCTCGGAATGCGTGAACTCGGGCACGGGTAGATGCCGATTTAGGAACACCAACGAGGGATGATCCTCGAATTTGCCATCCGCCGCCCACTCCATGCGAATCATCTGCGGCGTCAGCACGGTAAACCGCGCATTGCCGAGGATGACAACCGCTGCGTGATCGGCGACAGGGTTGTAGAGTCCCGGCAGAGTCGGCGCTGACTTAGGTTGTTGTGCCGCTCCTGCACTGCACAGAATCAATACAAAAAGAAGCACGCAAAGAGACCGGATGGTCAGTAAAAAGGAATTTCTCAAAACTGTCATGGAGATCATGTGGGAGAGCAATGTTAATCCACCCGCAGGTGAATTGGCGTGGTTGATCGCTAGAACGGCGTTCAGAATGATATCTGTGCAGCGCGGAAGCCCGCGATACGCGCGAAAAAGAGCCGCTGATTCCTAAACGTGGCGGTTATCGCAAGCTCAAGAGCTTTCAAGTAGCTCAATTGATTTACGACGTGACTATCCGCTTCTGCGATCGATACGTCGAGAAGCGCAGCCGTACCCACGATCAGATGGTCCAGGCAGCCAGGAGCGGAGTGCAAAACATTGCCGAAGGCAGCCAGGCTGCCGGCACCTCAAAGAAGACCGAACTCAAATTGACCAACGTAGCGCGTGCAAGTCTAGAAGAGCTGCACCTCGATTATGAAGACTTTCTTCGGCAGCGCGGCCTGCCAATTTGGGATCGGCAAGATCGGAGGCGCGAAAGTTTGATTGCACGGCGATGCACGAGCGCTGATTGCGTGGCTCTGTGGGTGCAAGAACAACGTGGACTGAGTGGACTTGGTGGACCCAGTGGACTGAGTGGACGCAGTGAACCAAACAAGATCAATATCGGTGCGAGGGGCTCGCAGTCGTCGCCTTCGTCCACTAAGTCCACCAAGTCCACTGAGTCCACTTTTCCCGAAATTGCCGCGAATGCTGCGTTGGTGCTAATTGCGGTAGCGTGCAGCCTGCTTGATCGCCAGCTTGCTTCTCTTGCTGCCGCCTTTGAACGTGAGGGAGGGTTTGCCGAACGCCTCTACCGCGTTCGCGCGCAAGCACGTGGCCGGTAATGGCACTGAGCTCTCATCGCCGCAGCAAATGAACCCCGAACCACTTCCGTGGGTCAAACCACGTGCGTTCGCGGCGAAGTCCAGCATTGGCGACCATTCTGTCCACCATGTCCATGGAGAACTTCGTGCTGTTTTCGGTGTGAATGGTTTCGCCCTCGCGGAAACTTACGACTATGTCCAGCATCTCGATCGGCACACTCTGCTCGCACACGCTTTCGAGGTGCATCTCGATGCGGCTCTGCTCGTCGTTCCAGCGGATGCGGTGCGCGAACGTGCTGAGCTTGAATCCGGCGCCGAGTTCTCGGTTGATCCGGCGAAGCAAGTTCTTGTTAAACGCAGCAGTCACGCCTTGCGCATCGTCATAGGCAGGGATCAGCAGGTCGAGGCTCTTGCGCATATCGGTGCCGAGGAGAACGGCATCGTGTGCCGAGAGGCTGCGGCGAATATCTGAAAGTAGACGCGCAGCTTCAAAGAGTTCGAAATTGCCGATGCTTGAACCGATGAAGAGCACAAGCTTGCGGCCAGCGAAGCGCGGTAATTTTGCCAGACCTGGAGCGTACTCGGCATGAATGGGCTGTACGTTTACGCCGGAACAGATGGAGCGGATACGAGATTGGGCATCGCGCAGCGCAGCTCCAGACACATCAATGGGAATGTAATTCGCTTCACCAGAGGCCTCGACTGCCGCGCCGAGCAGCAATGTGGTTTTCGAAGCACTCCCTGCTCCAAGTTCAACAAGCGTTTCGGGATTGCCCGCAGCAGAGATGATCTCATCGGCGTACTCGCTGAGAATCCCCCGTTCAGTGCGCGTGAGGTAATACTCCGGCAATTCTGTGATGCGTTCGAAGAGCAGCGAACCTTCATGGTCGTAGAACAGCTTTGGCGGGAGCCATTTTGGGAATGATGTGAGCCCTTCGAGAACCGCGCCGGCGATCTCCGGCAGCTCGCGGATTGCAGGAACGACTCTAGGCAGCATCCGCGGCCAGCCTTATCCCAGTGAATTGCCAGCGGGCTGGCGCAGGAAAGAAATTCCGATAGCTTGCGCGAATGTGCGACTGCGGCGTTGCACATGACCCTCCGCGAAGCACCCACTGATCGCACATGAATTTTCCGTTGTACTCGCCGAGAGCCCCTGTCGCGGCGCGGAATCCGGGATAGGCGACGTAGGGACTCGACGTCCATTCCCAGACGTCTCCGAACATCTGCTCCGGATTAGTTCCAAATTGGGAACCTGCAGCTTCAGGGTGCAGCGCACCGCTTTCGACAAAGTTGCCGGTTATCGGCCGATCAGACGCGGCATGTTCCCATTCTGATTCGAGCGGAAGGCGCACGCCTTTCCAGCGCGCAAATGCATCGGCCTCGAAATAGCTCACGTGGCAGACGGGTTCATGGAGACGAAGCTCATGCACTCCTGTCAGTGTGAACACGCGCCAGCCTTGGTCATGGCGCTCCCAATACAGAGGAGCTTCCCAGTGTTCCTGTAAGACAGTGTCCCATCCATTCGAGAGCCACAGCTCCGGGCGGCGATACCCGCCATCCTCGATGAATTCGAGGTATTCGCGGTTGGTAACGAGCCGGCTTTGCAGACGAAAATCGCGAAGGAGGGCTTCGTGGCGCGGCAGCTCGTTATCGAAGCAAAATCCCTCGCCTGAATAACCGATGTTCACAATGCCGCCCGAATATGTTTCCCATTTTGAATCGATACCGCGTTGCGGCTGCATGTCCCTCGGCTGAGTGCGATATAGAGGTCTTAGTGGCTGGCTCCAGAAGGCATGCTTGATATCGGTGAGAATCAGTTCCTGATGCTGCTGCTCGTGCTGCAGGCCGAGTTCGATTTTGGAAAGCAGATCCGTCTGGCGGTCAGGATCCAAATCGCCAATCAGCCGCACCATGTGCTCATCCACATATTCGCGATAAGCGATTACTTCATCCAAGGTCGGGCGCGAAAACAGACCGCGATTGGCGCGATTGGGATGATCTCCGACTTGTTTGTAATAGGAGTTAAAGACGGTCTGGAACCGTTCATCGATAGGGCGGTATTCGCGGCAATTCGGTCTAAGAATGAAAGTCTCAAAAAACCAGGCGGTATGCGCCAGATGCCACTTCGCCGGACTAGCTCCAGGCATCGACTGCAACATCTGATCTTCCGCAGAGAGCGAAGCAAGCAGCGCGAGCGTGGCGCGGCGCACCTCACCGTATCGCGCTTGCAGGCTCTCAACCGAGCGCTGCGAACCAGACCACCGGCTGGACAGAGAAGTTGCCATAGGGCAATTCTGGGAATCTTAAACCGTCGCCAGAAAACAAGCGACGGCCAAGGACCAGCGTACTGTTGTCACGTTCCGCTGGTCCCGACGAGAGCTTTAGATGCGGGAAGATTTGAAAGGCGCCAAATTGTTTTGCTTTGAATGAGCAACAAGCGATCGAATTATGACAATTCTGTCAGGGAAAGCGTTCAGCCCCACCTCGGATGTTCATCCAGACTGATGCCTAGCATTGTCTTGGCTATCACCTCATGAGCAAGAAACGAGTTTGCCGGGTGAATGCGTCCGAGCCGCGCATCTCTGACCAGGCGCTCGTAGCCGACGGAGCGAAAGATGCCTCCCCCGCCCATGACGTCGAGGCCCAAATCGATTACGCGCCAGGAACCCTCGACCGCTCGATATTTGGCTGCGAATATCTTTGCCGGCCAGGCGGCGCCGTGATCTAGGCCGTTTGACCAATCCTGCGCAACGCTCTCCAGGTGAGGGCCGATGGATTCAAGTTCAATCGCCATCTCAGCGACTGCGTGCTGTACTTCGGGGTGGTACGCCATTGATCGAGAAAGCGCGAGTGAGGTTTTCTTTTTTGTTGATGCCACGGCCAGGTCAAGCGCCCGGTTCGCCAGTCCATAATAGATGTTGCCGAATCCCAGCAACCCCCAGGCAAAAATGCCGAGAATAAAGGCATCCACTCCAGCTCCTCCAGCGGGCACAACACGAGCGATATACCGATCTGGAACAAAGACATTTTCCAAAACGGTATCGTCGCTGCGCGTTGCGCGCATGCCGAGAGTGTCCCAGGTTTCTTTGATCACGTAGCCGGCGGTGTCGCGCGGCATGAAGCCGTGGACTATCTTCGGCTGCTTGGGATCGCTCATGTCCATGCCGTGCAGGCCGAAGCGCGTCCAGACTGGAGTCAAGCTGCCGAACTGCTTGCGGCCTGTAAACCTATATCCGCCTTCGACTCGTTCTGCCTTCGTCGTGGAGAGCAGGATCGGGATGTCGTTGCCGCTTTCCGCGTGCCCAGCGGCGAAGACCTCGCCGGCGGCGGCCTCGCGCAGGAGCCACTCCAGCGAGTGATCGCCGCCGCTCCACAGGTCAGCGGCGATGCCTACCCAGTACAAATGCATGTTCACAGCCAAGGCGGTAGCCGGAGCGTGATATGCAAGCCGCCGCTGCTCCCGGCAAACCTCGGCAAGCGTCATGCCGGCGCCGCCGAATTGGGTAGGCACCGGCATGAGGAGATACTTCGCCGCGCGTAGTTCGTCGAAGTCTTCCTGGAAGAACCGGTTCTCGCGATCGTACGCAGCAGCGCGCGACGCGAATCGCGCCAGCATCTCGTCAGTGAGAAGCGACTCGCGTGCAGCACCCTGCTGCGGAACGGAAACTATCGACGAAAAATCAGAGCGCCCGTCGATTGGGATCGTCTTTGAGGCTGTTGCCTGTGAACTTGAATTCATGTTTTCCTTCTTTCCCATTGTGGTAAAATGGGTTCTTCAGTTCCCGTTTACTTACGGTCTCGCCTCGTAAACGATGTTGAACGGAGTTTCTGTTGCGCGACGGAAGCGGCTGAATCCAGCTTTGGTAACAACTTCGCGGATGCGAGCTTCTCCAGCCTGTGCGCCCAAGCACAATCCAACTTCCTGCGAACGCGAGCACGGCGTGCATAACAACGTGGAGAACGAGTAGTACACGCGTCCGACCGGATTCAGATTGTCCTTCAAATCGTCCTTAGCATAAGGTTCCACGATCATCCATGTGCCGTCTTTTGCCAGCGCTTGATGCACATGAGTCGCCGCACCCACCGGATCGCCCATGTCGTGCAGGCAGTCGAAGAAAGCTACGAGATCGTAGTCCTTGCCCGGAAATTCTTTTGCCTTGCCTATCTCGAAGCTGACGCGATCAGCGACTCCTTCGCGCTTGGCACCCTCACGGGCTGCGTCGATGGAGCCCGTGTGATAATCAAAGCCATAAAAGCGTGATTTCGTGAACGTCTTTGCCAAGAGTAGAGTGGAAGCTCCTTTGCCACAGCCGACGTCGGCGACACGCGCACCCGCCTGCAGTTTCTTCTGCACGCCTTCGAGGGACGGAATCCACGAACTTGCGAGGTTGGCGGCGTAGCCAGGGCGAAAGAACTTCTCGCATCCGTGAAAGACATCCTCGGCGTGTTCGTGCCAGCCAAATCCGGCGCCGGTGCGAAATGCATCTGTGATCCGCGGCACCGCAGCCAGTGCGCCAAGTGCCAACTGGAATGCGCCAGGCAGGTATGCGGGACTGTTCTCATCCGCAAGCGTAAATGCCTGTTCTTCGCTGAGGCTGAATTTACCGCTCTTGTCATCGTATGTGACATATCCGCCAGCCGCCTGGGATGACAGCCATTCACGCACATAGCGTTCATCCGTCTGCGTCTTCGCTGCGAGCTGAGCCGGCGTCATGGGACCGCTGGCCAACGCTTTGTAGAGTCCGAGTCTCTCCCCGATCACAACCATACCCGCGTGGGCCGAAGCGCCGAGATCGTTTACAAACTGTCCGATGAAGGCGTTGAGTTTGTTCATGTCGAGTGCGGAAGCTGGTGCTGTGCTCATATGAATACCCCTTTTCGTTGCTGTTGCAAGTTTCTATTGTTCAGTCTTCTCAGCCCAGTCTCCCCGCCAGCAACGGGCACGGGAAGCTGGGCTGGAATTGTCTCACTGTGCAGAGAAGGATTGGCAGGAAACATTCGGGTGCCAGTTCACGAATGCTCCATTAGGATTCTCCTTCCACGCCCATACATGCAGCGTGTAGAAGGCCGGAAGACCGAACCGGTTGGGAGCTTCGAAGTAGTGGAAGAGCTGCCCCATAAGTTCCGGGGGGCCGGAGTGCTGCGAATCCCATTGCTGCGCGATCACCAGAAAGTCAGCGCCGATGAGCTTCAACTTCCCATCCGGTGTCGGCTCGTAGATCACGATCTGCGGGTGTCTGGCATCGAGAATGCCGCTGGATACGAGAGCGCCATTCACGTAGTGAAGCCCCATTGCTCCCGAATCAGGACCGGTAACACAGCCAAACTGCAGGGCATAGCCGTCCGCCTCGGCCACAGAGACGTCCTTGTACTTCTCAGTCGCCTGGCGAACAACGTTCACAAGATTTTGGGCTTGGCTGCTCATTGCGTCGTTTTGCTGCGCGTTATGCGAATGCCCATCCTGCGCCAAAGCGCTTGAGGTACAGGCGCACACCACTGCAACAAACAACGCGACGGTGGAAAGCTGCAAGTACGTCGCGAATCTTTCGAAGTTCATCGTGGAATCCTCCCCAATCTGGATTTCTTATCTGTTTATGGGATCTAGGTCCCTGAAGGTGGCTACGCACCTTACTAGGGCCGTAGCCACTGCTTTGCTAGAATTCGCACTGCGCAGGGCTCGCTTAAACCGGAACGCGGTGCTTATCTCGCCTCGCAACTGGAAGGTACTGCGCGGACAAACCGGAAGTAACGAAAGACCGCCAAAGAAAGTCCAAAGATTCAACGAATACGCGGACCGCCGCGTTGGTGTGCCTTGGAGACAGAGCGCCTAAACTATCAGTTCGGTGAGTTCATTCTCGACGTCGCCAAGGGATGCGTGATCCGTGCGGGACATGAAGTGAAGCTTCGTCCCAAAGTCTTTGAGGCCCTCAAATACCTGGTTGAGAACTCTGGCCGCCTGGTCAGCAAAAAAGAACTAATTCAAGCCGTATGGCCCGATTCCTTTGTCACCGATGACTCGCTGGTCCAGTGCACGGTCGAGCTTCGCCGTGCGCTCGACGATCACAAACAGGAGTTGCTCAAAACCGTTCCTCGTCGGGGATATCTGTTCACCGCCAATGTCAGTCGGCACAAAGCTCCCTCAGAGTCATCTGAAGAGAATTTCGAGCGAGAAGAAATTGCCGAACAGCGATTCGCAAAGGTACGCAAGAAGCGCTTCGATGTCCCCAATCCGCGCACATCGCTGATCGGTCGTGAGCAACAGGTTGCAAATGCGGCGAAGCTGTTGGTACGCCCCGACGTCCGCTTGTTGACCCTGGTTGGTCCGGGTGGAGCCGGAAAGACGCGGCTGGCCCTCGCAGTCGCTGCTGCTGTCGGTGATCATTTCACGGCAGGCGTACAGTTTGTTGGCTTAGGCGGGATCACCAATCCCGATCTGGTCGGCAGCGTGATTGTCAAAGCCCTTGACGCCCAGCAGCCGGCCGGACGGACATTCACCCAAGCCATCTCCGCCGAACTTCATGAGTCGGGACCTTTTCTGCTTCTCCTCGACAACTTCGAACAACTGCTTCCCGCAGCGACGCTCATTGCCGAACTGCTGGAAGCGTGCCCGTCGGTGAAGATTCTTATCACCAGCCGCGCCTGCCTGCGCATTTATGGGGAGCAGGAGTTTCCCGTATCTCCACTCGCACAAGAGTCAGCCATGGAATTGTTTGTGCAGCGAGCACGAGCGGTGCGGCCGAGTTTCGCAGTTACGCCAGAGAACGAAATTTCAATTCGGGAAATCTGCTCTAAGCTGGATGGATTGCCATTAGCCATCGAACTCGCCGCAGCGAGAACCAGAGTGCTCTCGCCACTCACTATGCTCGAACGATTGCAGAGCCGTCTGCAGTTATTGGTCGGTGGAGCGCTTGATCTGCCGCAGCGTCAGCAAACACTGCGCAGCGCGATCGACTGGAGCCATGATCTGCTGAATGAGGCCGAGCAGAAGCTCTTTCGTCGGCTTTCTGTCTTCGTAGGCGGCTGCACGCTGGAGGCCGTAGAGGCTGTCTGCAACACGCGTTACGACCTCGATCTTGACGCCTTCGAGGGTGTCTCCTCTCTGGTCGATAAGAATCTTGTTCAGAGTCTGGAAGTGCATGATGCGGAACCGCGCTTCGTCATGCTGGACACTATCCGCGAATACGCTCTGGAGCGTCTGCGCGAGAGCGGCGAGGAGCGCAAGGTGCGGCGGGCGCATGCGGCGTATTGCCTGGTGCTCGCGGAAGAGGGGAATCCGGAACTGAATGCGGTCGACCGCGACGCCTGGCTGGCGCGCTGCGACAGCGAGATCGACAACTTTCGCTCATCTCTCGATTGGCTGTTCCAGAATCGGGAACTCGAGTGGGGTTTGCGTTTGTGCATTGCGTTATTCCGCTTTTGGGATATGCGAGAACATTTGAGCGAAGGACGCGCGCGGCTGGAAACGATCGTGCAGCTCGCAGGAGATGACTACCCGCGCGAGCGAGCTCAGATTTGGACCTTCCTGGGCGCGCTGACGACCAGTCAGGGGGAGTTTGAGATTGCACAGGGCTACCTCAGTCAAAGCCTCTCGTTGTATGAGGAACTCGACGACAAGTGGGGAATAGGTGCGGCGCTCAATGCGCTGGCGGTCAACACTCGCGATTTAGGCGACTACGCCAACGCGCAGAAGAATTTCGAAAAAAGCCTCGCCTTTTGGCGAGCAGTTTCTGACCGCGTGTCCACGGCACGGGGCCTTCACAACCTCGCCAATGTGCTCCGTCTTCGTCGCGATTATGCCGGCGCGCACGCTGCGGCCCGCGAGGCTACGGCAATCTTTCAGGAACTCGGGGACCGCAGCGGCGCTGCATGGTCCATCAACTTGGAGGGCGACATTTCGTCTGAACAGGGCGATATCACTGCGGCCAGGGAACTCTACGAGCGGGCTCTCTCTCTGTTCCGTGAAGCCGGCGACCGCTGGGGCTGCGCGCGTTCCCTGGCCGATCTCGGGCTTATTTATGCCAATCGGGGCGAGTATCCCTCAGCGCTGGAGGCATATGCCGAGGCGCTGCAGATCTTTGTCGATCTTGGGCATCGACGCGGTTTGGCCCGAAGCCTGGAAGGATACGCACGTCTGGCGCTAGCTCAAGGACAACCCAAACGCGCACTGAAGCTCGCCGGCGCCGCTGCTCATCTGCGCGGGGTGATCGGCGCCCCGTTGAGGCACTCGGAACAGGAAAAGCTCAATCAGGCGCTTGCCCCGGCTTGGGATGCGTTAGGCCAGGCGGTTGGTAAAGAGGCTTGGGCGGAAGGGGCTGCGATGAGCTTCGAGAAGGCGATCCAGTACTCGCTGGAACAGCCGCAATCCTTCAGTTCAACCCATTCGGGTCGATGAGCCTGCGGACGGCGGAGATGCGGTCTGCGGGAATGCCCGACCGCCGGGCGTGCTCGCGGATGCTGTTTTCATCTGGCGCGATATACACGCAGTAGACCTTGTCTTCGGTGACGTAGCTGTGAAGCCACTGAATCTGCGGACCCAGCTCGTTCAACGCACGCAGCGAGCGTAGCGATAGCTCCCGGATTTCGGACTCGGAGAGGGACCCAGCGCCTGGTACTTCCCGTTCAATGACAAACTGGGGCATCGAAGGAAAGTTTAGCACCGCTTAGGGAAATTCCTGAGCTTGAAGAGCCTGCGTGGCTCGCCTGTGGCGTGTAATTCAGGTCCAAACCGCAATTTCGCACCGCATTTCTTTCACAAATTCATTGCTCGTACAACGACAATCGGCGTAGATTTGTCGGGCAGTTTCGGCATTTGCCGTTTTAGGACGCGACTCCCCAGCGTCCCTGGTTTGCTTTTCGCTCCGGGAGGTGTTTGTGGCACGTCCAGTGCAGGGTTCTGCCGAGAAAGGCAATTCGCGGTGGAATCCGAAGAGTTGGGTCAGCCTCATTCCTTATGGCCTGAATCAGCAGCATCCCAACAGCTACAAAGAAATGCTCGATGTCGCCTGGGAGAACCGCGACAACCTGGGGTATGCCTATCGCATTCTGCGCGACGGCTGCTGCGATGGATGCTCGCTGGGCACCAGCGGCATGCATGACTGGACGATGAAAGGCATTCATCTGTGCGCGGTCCGGCTGCAGCTTCTGCGCTTGAACACCATGCCGGCGATGGACTGGCATCTGCTCGAAGATGTCGCGCCTCTGCGAGAGACGTCAGAAAAGAAGCTGCGCAAGCTGGGACGACTGGCCGTTCCGATGGTCCGACGCAAAGGTGAAAAAGGATTTACGCGCGTTTCGTGGGATGAGGCCATCGAGATCGTTGCCGAGCAACTCAAGGGCATCGATCCGAAGCGTGTCGCATGGTTCCTGACATCGCGCGGGCTGACGAACGAAGCCTACTATGCGCATCAGAAAGTTGCGCGATTCATTGGGACAAATCATGTCGATACGAGCGCACGCATCTGCCATGCGCCAAGCACAGCCGGGCTCATGGCGACGGTCGGATGCGCAGCAACGACGTGCTCATACTCCGACTGGATCGGCAGCGATCTGATCGTCTTTGTCGGAGCGAATCCGGCCAACAATCAGCCAGTCACGACCAAGTATCTTTACTACGCGAAGAAGGCCGGGACAAAGATTGTTGTAGTGAATCCTTACGCTGAGCCCGGAATGGAACGGTACTGGGTTCCGTCGGTGATGGAGAGCGCGTTGTTCGGCACCAAGCTTGCCGACGATTTCTTTCAGGTACATGCGGGCGGCGACATTGCCTTCTTCTATGGCGCCATTAAGCACCTGATCGAGAACAACTGGATCAATCGCGACTTCATCGCCGCGCGCACTGCAGGTTGGGAACAGATCGAAGCCAAAGCCCGCTCACTTTCCTGGGAGGCGCTGGAGCGATCCGCCGGTCAGACTCGCGCCGATATGTTCCGTTTCGCCAAAATGTTCGGGCAGGCGCGACACGCGATCGTGGTCTGGAGCATGGGAATCACGCAGCACCGATACGGGACTGATAACGTTCGCGCCATCGTCAACCTGCAGCTCTCGCGTGGAAACATCGGGCGGCCGCATACAGGATTGATGCCCATTCGCGGGCACAGCGGCGTGCAGGGCGGTGCCGAAATGGGAGGCATGCCGTCCGCATACGTCATGGGCTTTCCCGTAACAGAAGACAACGCGAAACGATTCGCAGCGCCGCAAATGTGGGGCTTTGAGCCCCCGAGTTGGAAGGGAATGCCTGCGGCCCATATGGTCCTGGCAGCCGAACGCGGTGAGATCGATGCGCTGTGGCAAAGCGGCGGCAACTTCAAGCAGACGCTGCCGCAGCCGGAGTTAGTCGATCGAGCTCTGGGAAAAATCAAGCTGCGCGTTCATCAGGACATCGTGGTGAATCCGACAATGCTTGTCGATCCTGCCGATACAGTCGTCCTCTTTCCCGCCCGCACACGCTACGAGCAACGTGGTGGCGGCAGTGAGACCAGTACGGAGCGACGCGTTATCTTCAGTCCGGAGATCGCTGGTCCGCGCATTCCTGAAACGAAAGACGAGTGGGAGATTCCCGTTTTGGTCGCGCGCAAGCTCGATCCCGCGCGAGCGCAGAACGCGTTCGCCTGGGCCGATACACAGGACATTCGTAACGAAATCGAGCGCGTCTGTCCTACCTATAAAGGCATCGCCAACCTCAAATACAAGGGCGATAACTTCCAATACGGCGGCAGCCGCTTGCTCGTCGACAAATGCCTCACACCCGACGGCAAAGGTCATTTCTCCGCGGTCGAGCTCCCGGACGAGCACGTGCCCGCAGGCCAGTTCCTGCTCACCACGCGGCGCGGCAAGCAGTTCAACAGCATCATCCACGATGAGACCGACCCACTCACCGGAGCGCGACGTGACGACGTGATCATCTCCACCGAAGACGCCGAGCGTCTGAGCTTAAAGAACGGTGATCCAATCACACTGCGAAATCAGTCAGGCGAGTTCCAAGGACGCGTGCGCGTGGATCGTATCCGCCCCGGAGTTCTGGCAGCACATTGGCCGGAGATCAACGTTCTGATTCCCGCCGGCCGCCTCGATGCCAGTGGCGTGCCCGATTACAACGCGACTGTCGAGATCGTTGGAGCAACCTGCCTGGTAGGAGATGCCGCGGTAGCTGTGGCTTGAGCAAGAGAACGCAAGGAGACGAAGATGATGCCTTCTAACAATATCCCGAACCGCTGGGGGATCGCAGTTGCCGCGGTGGTGATGCAAATCTGCCTGGGCGCTGCTTATGGCTGGAGCGTCTTTGTCAAACCTCTGATCGGCGTCGAGCATTGGACACTCACGCAAGTCTCCTTAACGTTCACCCTTGCCATTCTGTTTCTCGGCGTGGGCACGGTGATTGGCGGCTTGTGGATGGACCGCGTTGGTCCGCGCAAAGTAGCAACTGTGGCCGGCATACTTTACGGCGTGAGTTACATGCTCGCCTCGCTGGCGGCCGGCAAGCATTCCCTAAGTGGGCTCTACCTCAGTTACGGCGTGATCGGCGGATTGGGAATGGGAATGGGATACATCACGCCCGTCGCAACACTAGTGAAGTGGTTTCCCGATAAGCGCGGCCTGATGACCGGCGTAGCGGTTTGCGGATACGGATTTGGCGCTCTCGTGATGAGTCCATTCGCCGCGCGCGAGATTCTCTCCAAAGGTGTTCCAGCGACTTTTCTTACTCTCGGAATCGTATATTTCATCGGCGTCGTCGTGGCCGCCCAGTTCTACGCGAATCCTCCCCAAGGTTGGACTCTCCCCGGATGGCAGCCGAAGACTGCGGTTTCCAAGGCGGCGGGTACTTACGATTACACCGTGAAAGAAGCGGTCGCGACGTGGCAGTTCTATCTGTTGTGGGCGATGCTCTTTCTGAATGTCTCCGCCGGAATCATGATCATCAGTCAAGCATCGCCCATGGCGCAGCAGATGATCCGCATGACTGCCGTGCAGGCGGCGGGCATGGTGGGCGTGATCTCTATTTTCAATGGACTCGGCCGCGTCTTCTGGGCCTGGGTCTCAGACCATATCGGGAGAGCACGAGTTTACTTCCTGCTCTTTCTCATTCAGGTCGTGGTGTTCTTCTCCCTGCCGCACATTTCAAACGTAACCGTATTTAGCATCGCCTTCGCCATCATCGGCCTCTGCTACGGCGGCGGCTTCGGTACCATGCCCTCTTTCACCGCCGACTACTTCGGCGCCAAGTACATGGGCGGAATCTATGGCTGGATTCTGCTGGCCTGGGGAGCCGGCGCGATTCCGTCTCCCATCATGATTGCGCGCCTGCGGCAAGTGACAGGACAGTACACGACGGGGATCTACGTTATTGCGATCGTCATGGCAGCGTCGCTGGTGTTGCCGCTCATCGCGCGACGTCCGACGAAAGAGAGTGCAGTCGTAACTCAGCTCAAAGCGGCAAGCTGAACCGCTGACAATTGAGCCAGCGGTTGACGCGCCCTGGGATCGCGGGTCGATGGCTGCCGGGACGCAGTTTTTCTGAGAACAGCGAACATAACAGCGTACTTAACAGCGTAAGTTTTAAAATTGCCGCGTGCGAACCGCGAATGATTCGTGCAACTCTCTGACGCGCAACGTCTTACGGACTTGCGGCTGGGCGGAGTCTTGTTCCGAACAGCGAAAGAAGTTGCGATTACAGCCTATCCACGATTTTCCCGCGCCGATGCATTCCAAAATGGGAACGGACCGCTGCCGCGCGCTCAAGAATGTCTTGACTTTCGCCTTACATTCGTGATACACCGAACTATGTTCGGTGCCGGTCGTTCCTTGAGCGACAGGGACGACTTACAATCGAGCACGAATGCCCGCCCCCCGCGTTCGCAGTTCGCCACCTGTAGCTCTTTCGTCATTCAGCGTTCGAGTCAATACCCGCGCAGCGGCGCGCCTGCGTTCTGGTCACCCTTGGACGTATCGCTCGGATTTGGACCCTGAAATCGAGTTACCGAGAGGTGAGGTGGTTCGTATCGCGGACCAACTCGACCGCACTCTTGGCTACGCGTTATCGAGTTCTACCTCCCAAATCGCGCTGCGAATGATCTCGGAACGCGAATGCTCGAGCCGCGATCTGCCCGGCATCGTCATAGAACGCATACGCGCCGCCATCGCCTATCGTGAGCGCCTCGGAATTCCTGAGCGGTCAAACGCGTATCGCGTCGTCTTCAGCGAAGCCGACCAATTGCCCGGATTGATCGTCGATCGCTATAACGATGTGCTCGCCTTTCAGGTTCTAACCCAGGCTATGGATCGCGCCGAAGTTCGAAATTCCGTTGTGCAAACGTTGCGCGATGAAATGCGACCGGCGGGAATTGTGGAGCGCGTCGAGACGCGTATTCGCGAACTGGAAGAGCTGCCCGCGATTGCAGGCGGCCTGATCGCCGGATCGAAATCAAACACCACAGTTGAAATGAACGCTACGGCTAGTTCGCCTGCGTTGCGTTTTCAGTACGACGCTTTGGGAGGTCAAAAGACGGGCGCTTTTCTCGATCAGCGGGAGAACTACGCTGCCGCCGAGTGCTACGCTCGCGGAGCGGCGATGGACGTTTTCTGCTATCGAGGCGGATTTGCTCTGCATCTCTCGCGCGTTTGCTCGCAAGTTACCGGCGTGGACGCCTCCCGCGAGGCACTCGAAGCCGCAGAAGAGAACTTCGCACTCAATCGTGATTCACTACGCGCGCCAGAGATCGAATGGATCGAAGGCAATGCCTTTGACCTTCTGCGCGACTGGTCAGACGCTGGCCGGAAGTTCGGCACAATCGTCCTGGATCCCCCGGCCTTTGCCAAAACTAAACGCGCTCTCCCAACCGCTCTTCGCGGGTATAAAGAGCTGAATCTGCGCGCCCTGAGGATGTTGGAGCCTGGCGGCATCCTCGTGACCTGCTCGTGCTCGCATCATGTCGGCCAGGACGATTTCCTCTCCATGCTCGCTGAAGCCGCACGTGATGCACATCGCCGCATCCGCCTGCTCGAAGTGCGGGGCCAGAGCCAGGATCATCCGGTGGTCGCCGGCATTCCCGAAACGGCGTATTTGAAGTGCGTGATTGCATACGTTGAATAAACACGCTGTCGGCTTTCGGCTGTCAGCTTTCGGCCAGTAACCTTTTCGGTGAAGCTAAACAGTCCACTGGCCGAACGCCGACAGCCGAGTGCCGAGCGCCTTCTTATTCCGCCCGATGCTGGCTCAAGTAGATCTCTTCTACGCGCTTCACTGTATCCGCCTCTTCCGGCGGCTTGTCTGGACGCAGGCGCACAATACGCGGGAAGCGCAGAGCGAAGCCGCTCTCGTGCCGATCGGAACGCATGATGTTGTTGAACGCTACTTCCAGCACGATCTTCGGTTCGACCAGGCGTGAGTGACCGAAGTCGGCCAGCGTGTGCTGCTTGAACCATTCGGTCATCTCTGCAATCTCGGCGTCGGTCAATCCTGAGTAGGCTTTGCCCACATTCATCAGGCGGCCATTCTCTCCGCGAACGGCGAAGGTGTAGTCGCTCAAGACGCCGGCGCGCTTGCCGTTTCCAAACTCGACTGCGGTAACTACGCAATCGAGCGTCGCCAGTTCGCGCTTCATCTTGAGCCAAGCGTGTCCACGCCGGCCGGGAGCATAGAGAGAAGTGCGATTCTTAATCATCAAACCTTCATTTCCGCGGGCACGCGCCTCGACGAAGATGCGATCGATGTCTTCCGATGTGTGCGCAGCGGCAAAAGGCGCGCGGAATATGCGAGGCATCGATACCATGGCTGTTTCTTCGTCAAAAGAAAGGCTGCCCTGCTCAGAGAAGCCATCACTGGATGTGGTTGCGGGCATTTCTGCAATGATCTGCGCCAGAAGCTCAGATCGTTCCCGCAGCGGACGATCGATGACCATCTCATCGCCAGCGAAGAGTACATCGAAGGCGACGTATACGACAGGAACCTCGCGCATCATCTTTTCGGTGACGCGCTTGCGACCGAGCCTTTTCTGTAGAGCAGAGAATGGCAAAGCGCTCCCTGCAGATGCGGCGCCGCTTGCATCCGTTCCCCAGGCAAGAATCTCGCCATCGAGGACCAATTGCGTGCGCACACCTGCGAACACCGGTATCAATTCGGGAAATGATTCGGCGATGTCGTCCTGCGTCCGCGAGAAGATGCGTACTTTACCCTCACCGCAATGGACTTGCGCGCGAACGCCGTCGTATTTGTCCTCCACCTGGGCATCCTCGAAATACGACAGGGCTTCGTCACTCGATTTCACTTCCGCAGCGAGCATAAAGCCGATCGGGTGGAAGAGCCGCATCTGTGCTTCAGTCAGCCGGTCTTCTGCAGCCAGACGCAACGTTTCGCCGATATCGCCGAGCAGCATGTTGGCACGTCGTACGGCTGATTCCGGTTTGCCGTAGGCTGCGGCAATTGCTTCCTCGACCAGACTCTCGCGCATTCCAATGCGCAAATCACCAACGATGATTTTGATCGCATACTTTGCTTCGAGAGCCGAGCATTGTCTCAGCAGGGCTGTCACTCTCTCCAGCTTTGCGGCCGGACCATGCGCGACTGCGATGTCATCAAGTAGCTTTGTCAAATCGGGAAGAGTGAGGAGGGAGCCGGTGAACTTCGCAGGCCATATAAGGTGGGCAGCGGCTCCGAGATCTCCGGTTCGCCGATAAGCTGCCGACATCTCCTGTTCAGAAGCTCCGGTGATCTGCTGCACGGCTCGCCAAACGATCGAGCCACCGACGTTGAGCGTACGCTCAGAAAATGCGGGATAGACATCGCCGGAGAGGAAAATGGCCGCCTGTGAAGCAGTCTGCTCCGGCTGCGCGCAAAAGTACTCGGCGACGAGCCTGCGCTTCTCCAGCTTCTTCGGGGTTGCAGCAACAGCTTCACAGAGCTGGGCGAAGCGCAGCATGGAAGGATGGTAGCGGGAAAAGTAATCCGCAGTCAGCAATCGGCAAAGCGGTTTGCCACTGAACGCTGACTACTTGGCAACCCTAGCCACCTAGCTCGCCTTATCGACTTCCGTTCCTGAACCCGAATGTCGCTCGAAAGCGGCGTCGGCAATGTCATGCACAGCATTCAAGAAGGTTACTGTAGCGGGAGTGGGTGTCAACTTTCGCACTTTGGCTTCTTGCTGGATCGCGTGCAGCATTTCGGTCACGCGCTGCAGGCGCAGGCTGCGGACTTCCTCGTCGACACTCTGCCCCCTTTGAAGGGTGTCAGCTTGAATCAGATTCCAGAGAAGCTGCCGTACATAGCCGATCGCCGCCTTGAACTCGCGAATAGCATTAGAATCGGCCTCCGCCAGATTTGGAGCCGTCGTCGAGGTCTGGATCTCCTCCTGAAGGCGGCGAAGCTCCTGGGTGGCTGATTGAATCTTCTCAGGTAAATTACTCATCGAAATGAGGGTTCGTAACTGCCAAACTGAAGATCTGGCAAAAAGTTGCGCGAGGCACTGACCCGATACCATACGCGCGGCGTTGGCACGTGCCTAACGTATAATGGAAGAGTTTTGCTGGTAACTGTTACAGGTTACCACTTTGGCGCTGGGCAGGCATGACTTACTGGAAACAATACCTTCGACTACTGGCGGCGACTCAGCTGCTTCCCGCTCTTGAGAGCGGAGAGGAGACCCTCGTCGGCGGCCAGGCTGTGCTCGAAGGAGTCATGATGCGTACGCCCCATGCGTGGGGCATCACGGTTCGCAAGCAGTCGGGCGAGACGGTCACGCATTCAGACCTGCTGAAGCGTCCCTCGGACAAGCGCAAGTGGATGGGTTGGCCGGTCGTTCGCGGAGTCGTGACGCTTGGTTATGCGATGATGCTCGGCTTTCGTGCTCTGAAGTTCTCGGCGAACGTAGCTTTGGAAGAGATGACCGGCAAGCCTTCGGAAGGCTCAAAGCCTCAGGAGAAGCTCGAGATCAGCGGATGGATGGCGACCGTCAACATCGTCCTCTCACTCGGTTTTTTCATTCTGTTCTACAAGTTCCTCCCGCTGCTCGCAGCTACCGGTCTAAAGCACGCATTTCCCACACTGGGCAATCAGATTCTCTTCAATCTTGTTGATGGCGCGATTCGTATTGGCTTGTTCCTGCTCTTCGTCTGGGGAATCTCGCTGGCCAATGACATCCATCGCGTGTACGAGTATCACGGCGCCGAGCACAAGACGGTGTTTGCTTTCGAAACTGGCGAGCCGGTGGATGTACCGCGCGCACAGAGCTTCGTCACATGGCATCCGCGCTGCGGCACCAGCTTCCTGATGACGGTGATGCTGATCTGCATCATCGTTTACAGTCTGTTCCCGATTCAGACCTTTTGGGGCAAGTTCGCGCTGCGCATCATCGCGCTGCCGTTTATCGCCGGCATCTCGTATGAGCTGATCCGCTACGCAGCGAAGAAGCGCAATTCGCTTTTCGCGATGCTCACGAAGCCGGGACTTTGGCTGCAGAGGATCACGACCCAGCCACCGTCTGACGAGCAAGTAGTCTGCGCAATCACCGCCCTCGACGCCGCTCTCGATCTCGAAAAGCAAAACGGCGGCGAACTGGTGATTGCCTAGCGGCCCCCGCCGCGCACTCGTCTTTTTGCCCTCCTTCCTTTCTTAAAACGCAATATCAGATTGCTGCGGCCGGAAGCAGGTGGCCAGCAGCCGGTAGCCACCATGTTTGAACGACTCGACCAAATCGAAAATAAATATCAGGAACTCACCGAAGCGCTCGCTTCGCCGGAGATCATCAGCGACTCGTCGCGGTATCAGAAGACCGCGAAAGCGCACAGCGAGCTCACGTCCATAGTCGACCGCTATCGCGAGTACAAGGATTTGAAGCGAGGCATCGCCGATACGAAATCCATGCTTGCCGACGAGCATGATGCGGAGCTGAAGGCAATGGCGGAGGAAGAGTTGGCGTCTCTGCAATCGCGGCTCGATAAGACCGAAGAGGAGCTGAAGGTGCTTCTCCTTCCCAAAGACCCGAACGACGAGCGCAACGTGATCCTCGAAATTCGCGCCGGTACGGGTGGGGACGAGTCTTCGTTGTTCGCCGCCGAAATGTTCCGTATGTACTCGCGTTATGCCGAATCGCAGCGCTGGAAGGTAGAAGTCCTGTCGAGTTCCGAATCGGGAGTCGGTGGGCTGAAAGAAGTCATTGCCATGATCGAAGGTCACGGCGCCTACTCCAAGCTGAAATATGAAAGTGGAGTGCATCGCGTACAACGCGTTCCCGAAACCGAACAGCAGGGGCGCGTGCACACTTCCGCCATCACGGTTGCTGTGCTGCCCGAAGCCGAAGACGTAGACATCAAAATCGAGGCCAAGGACATTCGCATCGATACTTTTTGCTCTTCAGGTCCCGGCGGCCAGTCGGTGAACACGACTTACTCTGCCGTCCGCATCACGCACATTCCAACGAACACGGTCGTGAGCTGTCAGGATGAAAAGTCGCAGATTAAGAACCGCGAAAAGGCCATGCGCGTTCTACGCTCACGTCTGTATGAGGTTGAGCTGGAGCGTCAGCAGGCGGAGCTGGCCAAAGAGCGCAAGACGCAAGTTGGCAGCGGCGATCGCAGCGAGAAGATTCGCACCTACAACTTCCCGCAGAACCGCGTCACGGATCATCGCATCGGCTTAACCATCCACCAGCTTCCGGAAGTGATGGACGGAAAAATCCAGCCGCTCATCGACGCGCTCATCGCGCACTTCCAGGCGGAAAAGCTCAAGCAGGAGATGGTGGCGGTTTAAGAGGAAGGGAGCCTTGCGGCTCGATCTCACCATCAAGCAAGCGACAGAGCGCCTGGAGGCCAGTGCCCGAGGCGACGCCCGCCTCGACGCCGAAACTTTGTTGATGCACGTCCTCGGACGCGACCGAGCATACTTATACGCACATCCTGATTTGGAACTCTCTTGCCGCGAGCTCAGCGGATATAACCAACTCCTCGAGCGGCGCGCGAGCGGAGAGCCGCTGCAGTACATCACCAGACATCAGGAGTTCTGGGGGCTCGACCTATTGGTCACTCCGGCGGTATTGATACCGCGTCCCGAAACGGAACATTCGGTTGAAGCCGCTCTGGAGTTGTTGCGCGATATCGAATCGCCGCGCATCGTCGATGTGGGCACCGGATCAGGGTGCATCGCGTTGGCGCTCGCTTCCGAATTGCCAACGGCCAAGATCGGTGCCGTAGACATTTCAGCCGAGGCACTCGAGATCGCACGTAGTAACGCCCAACGGCTCGGATTCGGCGATCGCATCAAATTCGCTCAGGGCGATCTGCTAGGCAACTACCTTGATCTTGGCCGAACGTACGACATGGTCATTTCCAATCCTCCTTACGTAGGCGAGAGCGAAGCCGAGAAGCTGCAGATTGAGGTCCGCCAGCACGAGCCGCATTGTGCTCTGTTCGGCGGACAACAAGGGCTGGACATCTACGGCCGCCTCATTCCGCAAGCGCGCCAGGTTCTGAAGCCGGGTGGATGGCTGGTGATGGAGATCGGCTTTTCTCAAGAGCAGCAGATTCATCAACTCCTGCGTGACTGGCACGATGTACATTCGGTGCCAGACTTGCGCGGAATTCCCAGAGTGGTAATCGCGCGAAAATGATTCCACTGAGAAGCAGCACAGGCCCCAAAGGGCCGAAATAAGCGCAGCCCAGCAGCGTAAGTCCTGGGAATGTACATCGGGTCATCGGAGCCCCGTAAGGGCGCCATCCTTCGGCGGGGCACTCTCCCGGTTCCAAGGTTGCGGCGTTCCCATTTGGATCTGAATGACTCCATTGTCCGGTCGCCCAAAATGCCGCCCTTACAAGCTCGGATTCGAGAGGCACGGTTAACCCAGGGCTTACGCCGCTGGGCTGCGCTTATGTCGGCCCGGGCCTAGGATCCGCCTTATCTTCTGGCTGCTCTCCCATCCAGGAACGACTGCAGAATCAGCACCGCTGCCATTTTGTCGATTACTTCTTTGCGTCGCGCATCGCGAATGCCGGTTTCATCCAGGAGGCGGTGAGCTTCCGCTGTGCTTAGACGCTCATCCCATAAATGCACGGGCAACGAAAGCTCCTGCTTGATTTGCTCAGCGAAAGCCGCCATTTTGTCTGCCTGCGCACCGGTTTGTCCGCTCATGCGGAGCGGATTTCCAACCACGATCTCGCTGACCTCATATTCGCGGACTACTTTTCGCAGCTCCGATTGATCGTAGCGGCGATTCCGACGGTGCAATGTAGGAAGTCCTTGGGCGGTGAGGCCGAGCGGATCGGAGACCGCAATTCCAATACGACGTGCGCCAACATCAAGGCCGAGGATGCGGCCTCTGACGTGATTTTGCTCTGCCTCCATGCTGCGATTATAGGTGCGCTCAGCATCCTACCTGCGAGGAGAAGCCGACACCGTGTCTTCAAAATCGCTATGGCCGAAACGATCGGAGCAGCAGCTAAAGGGTCCGACTCCGGTTGCGGATGATGTTGCTGCGGAAACGGCGGCGGAACTCGAAGACCTCGGCGAAGGCGTTCAGGAGGTCCACGAAGAACTTCGCAAGGCCACGATTACACAGATTGTCCTCACGATCCTTGCCGTCCTCGCAGTCTGTTACTTTGCCAAGCTGGTCTTGGTGACCATCTTTACTTCCATTCTGATTGCTTACATTCTCGAACCGTTTGTTCGGCTCATGGGAAAAATCAAGATTCCTCGCACATTGGGATCGGGAATTGCTGTCTTGCTTGTGCTCGCTCTTCTGTACGGACTCAGTTATTTCTTTTATCAGCGTGCCGTGGATTTCGCTCACCAACTGCCAAGAGTGCAAAGTGAAATCAAGAAAGTGATGGGCAAGTACCAAAAGGGTGCGGAGCAGATTCAGAAGAGCACGCAGGGAGTAATGCCCGGTGAAGACAAAAATGCGGTTCCGGTAAAAGTTCAGCAGGAAAGCGGGATTCGCGGACTCATCGGAGGCTCGGAAATAGCCAACATCGGGGAGGTTCTCCTCACCATTGCCTTCATTCCTTTCATCGTCTACTTCATGCTCACGTGGGAGGAGCACATGAGGCGCTCGACCGTATGTCTCTTTCCGCGCGAAAAACGTCTGAAGGCGTATTCCGCAATGGGAAAGATCTCGGAGATGATGAAGGGATTTATTGTCGGCAACTTCGTCATTGGCATCTTTATGGCGATTGCCAGCGGGATCGTATTTGCTTTCCTTCACCTGCCCTACTTTTATTTCCTCGGACTCATCAGTGGTTTTCTCAGTTTGATTCCATATCTTGGAATAGTTCTTGCGCTGCTGCCTCCGATTGCCTCCGGCATTGGCGTGCTGCACGGAACAGGCATCATCATCATTGCTGTGGTGATTCTTGGATTGCACGTTTTCTCAATGAACGTGCTCTATCCGAAAGTGATTGGCGGCAGATTGGAATTGAATCCGTTAGCTGTAACCCTCGGCCTGCTGATCTGGGGATGGATTTGGGGCGCCATGGGTCTGATCCTCGCCGTTCCCGTTCTGGGAGCAATCAAGATCGTTTGCGACAACGTCGAAGGGCTGGAGCCCTTTGGGCGGCTGCTTGGCGAAGGGCTGGACGGTAAGAAGCGACGAGCCAAGGCGTCCTGAACCTGATCCACCTGCCAGATTGAAACTAGCACTCTATAATTTGTGCAATGGCCACCCTGCTTTCGCCTGACGTGCGCACGCGCTACGAGGCCGTGATTGGACTCGAGGTGCACGTCCAGCTTCTTACGAAAACCAAGGCATTCTGCGGATGCTCGGCCGCCTTCGGCGCTCCTCCGAACACGAATGTCTGCCCGGTATGTCTCGGATTGCCCGGCGCGCTTCCTGTTTTGAACAGCAAAGCAGTCGAATTTGCGGTGCGCGCGGCCATGGCCTTGCACTGCCAGATTCGCGAGCGCTCGATCTTTGCCCGCAAGAATTACTTCTATCCCGACCTTCCCAAGGGATACCAGATTTCCCAGTATGACAAACCGATTGCCGAACATGGCTTCATCGACATACCTTCGGCCAACGACGGCCCGAAAAGGATCGGCATCACGCGCCTCCACATGGAAGAAGATGCGGGCAAGAGCCTGCACGACGGTCTTCCCGATTCGGCACACTTCACTTATGTCGATCTGAACCGCTCCGGCGTGCCTCTGATCGAGATCGTCAGCGAGCCCGACATGCGCTCGCCTGATGAAGCTTATGAATACCTCACGCGGCTGAAAGAGATCGTCCTGTACACCGGCGTGAGCGACTGCAACATGGAAGAGGGCTCCCTACGTTGTGACGCGAATGTAAGCATCCGTCCACGCGGCGAGCAGAAGCTCGGCACCAAAGCCGAGGTCAAAAACGTGAACTCCTTCCGCTTCATTCGCGATGCGCTGGAGTACGAAATCGAACGCCAGATCGAGATCGTCGAATCCGGAGAAAAGGTCGTTCAGGAAACGCGTCTTTACAATGCCAACGAGGGCAGAACCTACAGCATGAGGTCAAAGGAAGAAGCTCACGATTACCGCTACTTCCCCGAACCCGATCTGCTGCCACTCATCGTCGATGCGAAACGGCAGCAAGAGATTCGCTCTTCCCTGCCTGAAATGCCGGAGGCACGGCGCGAGCGCATGGTTTCCCAATACGGCATCACCGCCTACGACGCTGCAGTTCTCACAGCTTCTCGCACCCTGGCTGACCAATTCGAAGAAGCTGCACGATCGGCGAAGAATCCCAAGCGCGTCGCCAACCTGGTGCAGAGCGAGATTATGGGCCGCCTGAAAACTCGCGGGCTCGAAATCGAGCAATCGCCTATTAGCATGAAGGGTGTAGCAATGTCCGCCGATCTGGTTGAGAGCGGAACGATCTCCGGCAAGATTCTCAAAGACCTCTACGACCTGGCTTTCGAACGCAACCAGGATTTCCCCGCGATTTACGAGCAGGAAAAGCCGCAGCAGATCACCGATATGTCTGCGATTGAAAAGATGATCGACGAGGTGATCGCCGCCAATCCCAAGCAGGTCGAGCAATACCGCGCCGGCAAGAAGACCGTCGCGGGATTCTTCGTTGGCCAGGTGATGAAAGCATCCAAGGGCCAGGCAAATCCTGCGCTGGTCAACGAGATCCTCACGCGCAAGCTCGGCGGCTAGGTGCTCTTATGTTTGTCATTCCGAACCGCCCGATTTTGGCGGCGAGGAATCCCTATGGCCTCGATGCCGGCTGCATTCGCAAATTTTAGAACGCGGAGATTTGAATTGAGTGCACTCTCATTTCGCGCCTTCTCTACCACGCTGCTAGAGGCCCGTGCCATCCACGCGCATAGACATGGATAGGGATTCCTCACCGCCAACCCCGGCGGTTCGGAATGACAAGACCAAAGGCACTGAAAAATCCGAACGATTCCCTTAAACTCCCGTTCTTCACTCATGAGACGTAGCATGGGTGGCCTGGAGCACTCCATTTCCGGCGCGATGGCCTTCGATCTTGCACAAGCGGAGTCATGCTGCGTGACCGACTGCGGCGTTTCGCCGAACGTTGAACGGCTGGTGCGCGAGCATTCGCGGCTGGTGTTTCGCATCGCTTACTCGGTTGTTCGCAATCATGCCGACGCTGAGGACATCGTGCAGGACGTCTTCTTGCGAGTCGCGAAGCATGGAGCAAAAGACATCGGTGACGGGAAAGCATGGCTTGCGCGGATTGCGTGGCGCGTATCCGTAGATCGCTATCGCAGCGCGAGGAAGCAGAGCCAGGAAGAGTTCGACGAACGAATCCATCCGCCGTTTGTTCACGTGAGTGGAACGGAACACGAAGCGATATCGCGCGAGATGCTCGCCCTCCTTGATCGACTTATTGCTGCGCTCCCAAGGAAAGAACGCGAAGCCCTATTGCTCACCTCGGTCGAGGAGTTGAGCAGCACTGAAGCCGCGAGAGTCCTCGGCACAAGCGAGACCTCAGTGCGAGCGCGAGTGTTCCGCGCGCGCCAACGGCTCGCGGAGAAGCTGCAGAAGTTAACAGGTGTAAGTTATGGACGCTGAAAACAGATCCGATCAGCAAAAGAATTTCGATCACTGGCTTGACTCAGCACTGCAAGCGAGGGCGAATGCCGAGCCGCGGATGCGACTGGAGGAGCGCGTGCTGGCGCGGCTCGCATCGGAACCGCGGCGCAAGGTTTGGTGGCCAGCGATTGCAGTGGCGGGAGCGGCAGTTGTTTTAATCGCGCTCGCTATCGCCTTGCTGAGACCAACCCGGCATGAGCCCACGCTTGCGCATGGTGCTGCAGAGCCGGCGAGTGCTCAGCGTGTGAGTAGCCCGACACGAACAAGCCAAGCTTCCAGAGCCGCAGCTACCGCCAGGCTCAGGCATGGTCGGATTTGGGTGAGTAGAAATGCCGTATCCAGAGAACAGACTCGCGAACGGTTGCCAAAATTAGCTGCATTCCCTACTCCTCGGCCCGAAACGGAACAGGAACGTCTGCTCCTGCGACTGGCAGCGCAACCAGGCTTGCTGCAGACAGCGCATCTCAATTCGGATTCGCCGCTAAAGGAACTATCGATTCCTGCAATCAACATTCCTCCGATGGAGGGAACTCCACGGGATAATTCGCCGCTGTATTGAAAATGGAGATGAAGAGATGTTTCTTAAACAAATAGCTAAGCCGGCAGTATTGGTTGTCGTACTCATTGTCACGGTTTCTTGCTGGGCGCAGGAGCAGAAGCAAGAACACGTGCAGGAGCAAAAACAGGAACAGAAGACACCACCGGCCACGCAATCGAATTCAGTGTACCGGCTGGAATATGTATTCTCTGAAATCCAGAATGGGAAGAAGGTCAACTCGCGCGCTTATACCATGGTGGTGCGTACTGGAGAGCGAGGCAGCATTCGACTCGGCAGCAGGGTGCCCGTTCCTACGGCCAATCAGCAATACCAGTATGTTGATCTCGGTGTGAATATTGATTGTCGCGTCGAGCACGACGCTGATGCGGCCGTTGTCCTGGTCACTAATAGCCAGGTGAGCAGCGTCCCTCCTGATCAACCCAGTGAAAATCGAAATCTGCCCCCAATTATCAGGAATACTCAAATTCAGGCCGAAAGCATCGTTCCACTCGAAAAGAGAACTCTTGTCGGAAGCGCCGACCAGGTGGATGGAACTGGCAGATTCGACCTGGAGGTGACCGCGACGAAGCTGAGGTGAGGGCCGATTCCCCTTACCCCACGTAGCTGTGATTATCTGGTTTCTACTTCTCTCACCAGCGCACGTAAGAGCATGTTCACGAACATCAGCACGACAGCTCCCACTAATGCCGAGAGGAAATGTCGAATGAAGAATCCAGGCACCAGCGCGGACGTGATCTCGAGGATGATCGCGTTGATGATGAACCAGAAAATCCCGAGCGTAAGCACCGTTAGTGGGAAAGTGATGATCTTCACTATCAGGCCCAGCGTGGCGTTCAGGAATCCGAACACGATGGCTGCGACCAGCGCTGCGCCGAGACTTCGGACATAAAAGCCGGGAACGATATACGAAACAATGAGCAGGCTGAGCGACATCAGCAACCAGCGTACGAGTGCGTTGATCATGCGGCGGAGCGGCCGCTCGTGTCAGTAGATTTCAGCTTCGAGCAGATGAAGGTCAACGAGCAGTCCGTATGTCCTGAGCAGGTTATATATCATGAAGCCGCGCGAGAACAGGGGAATGAGCATCTCCAGCATGTGGTCCTCCATGATCCCATTCGCAATCATGAACAGAGTGCTGAAGGCATAGAGTCCGATCGCCAGGAGCAGGGCTTTCAAGTTCAGCTTGTATGTCTGGACGCCGACGATGGCAAACGTGAATGCCATGATTCCCGACGCGATGGCGATCGGCAAATTGTCCCGGCATACATAGAGTTCGATTCCCGATAGGACAGCCACGGCGAAGAACCGAACCGATGCGCGCTGCACCATGCGCGTGACCAGATCGCGGGCAGCGCTGGTGTCAACACGCTTGGCGACGAAATTGCTCTCGTCGTAAACCGTTTCTTTCTTCTCTCCCGTTTCCGAATTTAACTGCGCTAGATCCACGGTTTGCCGGGAGACAACTTCCGGCCCCTGGTAAATGGTCTCCTTATCGGGCATCACGAGGTCATGCGCAATGCGTCCGAGCTTCGCGAACATTTCCGGAATTGGGCCTTGATGGACGGTTTCGGTTTGCGGCTTCAGCGGAACTTCTTGCTCGAGTTTGCCCTTGAAACGCCGGCTAATGAAATCAGGGATTTCGCCTTGGTGTACCGTCTCTTTTCCCGCATGGGTCTCGGCGACGGTGGGTTTGAGCTGGCGAGGTTTAAAAAGGTCCACCTCCGGGCCGTCGTAGACGGTCTCTTTGCGAGGCGTGAGGGTGGACTCGCTCTTCATAAAAAATGAAAATGGCGCAGAATGCAGAGTAACGCTGGAATTAGAAATCCTTAATTGGAATTGCCCGCCAGAGGTTACGACCGGGTACCCAGGTGTTACCTCGGTAAGCCAGAGCCAATGAAATCGCGCTCGCGCATTCGAGGTCCTTTATCAACATTCGAAGCAGGAAAATCGGGCTCAGCGCATCGTGCCATCGATGAATTCTCGTGAGCGAATGAGATAATCTTTTAGAACCGCGGAGGGATGTGTGAGCGGTTGAAACAGGCGGTCTTGAAAACCGCTATACCCGAAAGGGTATCGGGGGTTCGAATCCCTCTCCCTCCGCCATATTCGCCAGACTTTCTGCCCGCCTTGCGACGGATGCTCGTTACAACAAATAATGAGCTGTGAGCAAAGCAAAGGCTTCCGGCATCACCCAGAAGGTCTGTCTCGAAGAACTCGTCTATCTCGAGTTGCTGCGCACCACTGACTCGCTCTCGCGTGGAATCGTACAAGTACTCAGAGAAGACGACCTGTCGGCCACGCAATACAACGTGCTGCGAATCTTGCGTGGAGCTCCTGATGGGCTTGCGTGCGGCGAAATCGCCAATCGCATGATCACACGCGATCCCGACGTAACTCGTTTGCTCGATCGTCTCGAGAGACGAAAGCTCATCGAGCGGGGTCGGGATCCCCAAGACCGTCGGACAGTTATGGCAAAGATCACGCGTGACGGCCTGAAGATGCTCGCCCGGCTAGATGAACCCATCCTGCAGATGCACCGCCGGCAGTTGGGACACCTCGGGATCAGCCGTTTGCGCGAACTTGCGGAGATGTTGCTAGAAGCTCGCAAGAAGGCGTCGACAGGCTGATTGTGATAACGCAGCCGCAAACACGCGGCTGCCCCATCGGCTAGCACCCCAGCAAGCGCAAAACCGGCGCTTCCCGGGGACCCCGCTCTACCGCCGACGGTTCTGTTAGCTCAATGCGCGATCCAGGTGCGTGTAGCCGCCATCCACAAAGATGTGCTGACCGGTCGTGTGGCCTGCTCGCGGTGAAAGCAGAAATACGGCCATGGCGGCGATCTCTTCGGGCAGTGTCATTCGTTTGCCGAGAGGAATTTTCGCCACGATCATCTTCAGCTTTTCTTCCGGATTTGGGAACGTGTCGAGCCACTGCCGATAGAGCGGAGTCATTACTTCTGCCGGAACGATGGCGTTCACGCGAATTTCGTAGGGCAGTAGCTCTGCGGCCCACTCCCGCGTAAGCGCCAGAATCGCGCCCTTGGAAGAGGCATAGCCCGAAGTACCGCCCTGTCCGGTAATCGCAGTTTTGGAGCTGATGTTCACGATTGCGCCGCGCGCCTGTTTCAAAAAGGGAAGCGCGAAGTACGCCATGTTGTAGTAGTGCAGCAGGTTGCGTTCGAGCGATGCGACGTACTCTTCGGGGCTGCCGTGTTCCAGGCCAACTTTGTCGTTGACGCCGGCGTTGTTGATCAGGGCATCGATTCGGCCCAATGTTTTCTGTGTTTGTTCAATTGCACGCCGACAATCGGCGGCCTTGCTCAACTCGGCGGAAATGCAAAGGCAGCGTCGATTTTTCCCGGTCAGCAGTTTCTCGATTTCTGCGAGCGCCGCCTGGTCGCGATCGACGATCGCTGGAATCGCGCCCTCTTCAGCACAAGCCCGCGTAATCGCGCCGCCGATCCCCTTAGCGCCGCCGGTGATGACTACAACCTTGTCCTTAAGTTGCAAGTCCATAGAAGCGCACTGCATTCCCTCCGAAAATTTTGTCTTTGTCGGCTGAGGAGAAACTCTGAGTGTAGTCGTCGACGATAGCTTTTACCTTGGCATAATTGCCGCCCAGCAGGCACACCGGCCAGTCGGACCCGAACATCAGACGATCCACGCCGAAGGCCTCGAACACCACGTCGAGATATGGCCGGAAGTCGCTTGCCCTCCACCGCTTCCAATCTGCTTCGGTTACCAGACCTGACACCTTGCACCAGACATTCGGATGCCTGGCAATGGCGCGTATGCCACGCGACCATCCATCCAGCTCGCGAGCTTTGATCTGCGGTTTCGCAATGTGATCGACAACGAATTTCTGTTCCGGAAATTGCTGCACGAATTCATTCGCGACGTGCAGATGGCGGGCATAAATCAAAATGTCATACGTGAAACCAAATCGCGAAAGCATGCCGATTCCGCGCAGAAACTCTTTCCTCATCAAAAAGCGATCGTCGGCTTCCGCCTGAACGATGTGACGAAAGCCGCGCAGCTTCCGGGATTGGGAAAAGTGCGCGAGTCGCTCTTCAACTGTATCTTCGAGCAGGTCCACCCAGCCTACGACTCCGGCGACTTCGTGATGGTTTTCGGCAAGATCGAGCAGAAAGCGGGTTTCCTCTTCTGATTGATCTGCCTGTACCGCCACACACGCATCGATACCGTTAGCGCGCAGCTCGGGAAGAAGATCTGCCGGCAGAAAATCGCGCTTCAACAGCGCCATTTCGTCGGTGATCCAGGCGTCTCGAACCGGATGGTAGCGCCAGAAGTGCTGGTGAGAATCGACGCGCATGCTCGGAGGCTCCGAACGAAGCACTACCCGTGCAGGTTCAGAAATCCTCCGTCGATGGGATAATTGCTTCCCGTAATGAAACCGGCGGCATCGGAGCAGAGGAACAGCGCCAGCGATGCGACTTCTTCGGGCTGCCCCATGCGGCCGATGGGCTGCAGCTGCGAGAGTTTCTGCATCATCTCCTGCTCGCGTCCGGGATAGTTCTTACGCAGGAAGCCGTCGACAAACGGCGTATGCACGCGCGCCGGCGAGATGCAGTTGCAGCGGATATTGTGGTTTAGGTAATCGCGTGCAACGGAATACGTCATCGTGAGCACTGCACCTTTGCTCATGCTGTACGCGAAGCGGTCGGCGAGTCCTGCAAGCCCGGCAATGGAGGCGAGATTCAGAATCACGCCACCACCGGCAGCTTTCATAGCGCCGAGCGCCGCGTACATGCAGTTGTAAACGCCCTTCACGTTAATGCGATAAACGCGATCGAATTCGTCTTCGGGTGTGCTCTCCAGCTTCCCAATATGGGATACGCCGGCATTGTTCACAAGAATATTGATGGTGCCTGCAGCCGCAATCCCCCCGAAAACATCTCTGACCTGCTTCTGATCGGAAACATCGCAGAGCGTCCACTGAGCTGTGCCTCCGGCATCGCGAATCTGCTGCGTCGTCTCTTCCGCATTCTTTTTATCGACTTCAATGATGTGGACGGACGCGCCGGCCTCAGCGAAGCTGATCGCGATGGCCCGGCCAATGCCGCTCGCTCCACCGGTGACGACAGCATTCTTGCCGTCCAGCCGAAATGCCGCCGAGTTGTTGCCGTTTGCGCTCAGAGTGAAACGCCTCGCTTCCAGGGGATGAAGTCGTCCTGCCCCAGCAGTTCCGCTTTGGTTTTCACCTCGCCGCTCGCGACCTTCAGAATGAATTCGAGCACTCGTTCGCCGGCTTCTTCCACCGTCTCTTCTCCGGCAATGATCTGTCCGGTATCGATGTCGATAGCGTCGGACATGCGCTGTGCCAGCTGTGTGTTGGTCGAAATTTTGATGACCGGCGCAATGGGATTGCCCGTTGGCGTGCCCAGTCCGGTAGTAAACAGCACGACGTTGCATCCAGCTCCGACTTGCGCGGTGACCGCTTCGACATCACTCCCAGGAGTACAGAGCAGGTTGAGTCCGGACGTGGTTGCGTATTCGGGATAATCGAGAACTCCTGTCACCGGCGAGCTTCCCCCTTTGCGCGCAGCGCCAGCCGACTTCATCGCATCGGTGATCAGACCGTCTTTGATGTTGCCGGGCGACGGATTCATCTCGAAGCCTGCTCGCACGGCCTTTGCGCGCGCCGCATAATCCCGCATGAGCTCGATAAAGCGGTCGGCGACAGCTTGTGTGGTGGCGCGATCGATCAGCGATTGTTCCACACCGCACAGCTCGGGAAATTCGGCGAGCACTGTTTTCCCGCCAAGCTCGGCAAGAATATCTGAAACGTGACCTATGGCTGGATTCGCCGAAATCCCGGAAAATCCATCCGATCCTCCGCACTTCAATCCAACACACAGGCTCGCGAGCGATGTGTCCTCGCGCTTCATTTTGTTGGCCTCGACCATGCCCAGGAAAGTCTCGCGTATCGCCTGCGAGAGCATCGCGCGCTCCGAAGGACTGCGCTGCTGCTCGAGCAGAATGAGCGGCTTGTTGAAGTGCGGATCGCGCTTCTGAATCTCTTCGCGCAGAATGTCCGACTGCGAGTGCTGGCACCCAAGGCTCAACACCGTAGCGCCGGCAACGTTGGGATGATGCAGATAGCCGGCGATGAGGCCGCATAGATTGCGCGCATCCTCGCGCGTGCCGCCGCAGCCGCGCTCGTGCGTGAGAAATTTCACTCCATCGACGTTCTCGAAGAATCCGCGATGCTGTTGCCGGCCATCTTCTGAGGTCTGCTGATAATTTCTAATCGCGTCAACGCGCCCTTCGCGATATAACCGGGCAAGGTCGGAAACCTGCTCGCGATAAACCTGCGGAGGCGCGTATCCGAGTCCCTCATCGAACGCTTTGCGCAACACGTCAATGTTGCGGTTCTCACAGAAGACGAGCGGCACAACCAGCCAATAATTCCTCGTGCCTACCTGGCCATCGGCCCGACGGTAACCGGAAAACGTGCGCTTCTTCCACTTAGCGACATCGGGTGCGTGCCAGTCGTACGTGCCGGTCTTCTGATGAAAATCCGCGGCTTCGTGGCGAAGATTGCGTGTTGTGATCGCTTCGCCGCGGCGGATCGGCTGCATGGCTTTGCCAACGGTCACGCCGTACATGGTGATGCGATCGCCCAGGGCAAAGTCACGCAATGCGAACTTATGTTTAGCCGGAACGCCGGTGACGAGCCTGCAGGTCTCGTTCCCAAAATGAATCTCCTCGCCGGCGCGCAGGTCAGTTAGCGCAATGAGGACATCATCCTGGCGGTCGAGTTTTAAGACGCGAGTTTGTGTCAGTATCTCGGGCAATTGTGTGCAGCCTCTCTGCCGCCAGCGTGCGCGGCAGCAACAGAAACATTTTCAGTCCGTTGTGCAGGAATCACAAGCCATCGTATTGCGTACTGAACCGGCTAAGTCGACTGCTTCGGCGAGTTTGCCAGGAGCAGTCGATCTGTTCCGAATGCGGAAATGCGATCCAAACGGCATTTCGCGGAGTGCGCCGCCAACTCATCGGGTCGGTTAGGGTGAAAGCCCTCAACTTCAGCCCGCGCTTTCCGGCCAAAGTCCAAAAAACAGCGGCTGAACTGCTCGTCTCGCTGATAGTAGCGGCCGCGCGCTCTTATATACTGCCGCCAATGCTCAGAACGAAGGCTCACTTCAACTTTTTTCTTGTAATTTTTTGTCTTTCGCTTAGTTCCCTCGCTCAGAATGCTTCGCCCTGGAAAGTAAAACCGGAATGGGTGCGCGCGCATGAAATGTTCCTGGCCAGCGATGCCATGCGCGGCCGAGGCAGCGCGACACCTGATGAGCTGATCGCGGCGACCTACGTTGCATCGCAATTCGAGAGATTTGGATTAAAGCCCGGCACGCCCGACGGAACCTTCATCCAGCGAGTTGAGTTGGTGCAGCCGGTGATCGAAGGCAAAGCTACGCTCACCGCGCAGACTTCCGGCATCACCTTGGAGCAAGGCAAAGACTTCCTCCTCTCGCGTACGGACGGGCAGGGCTTTTCCGGTCCGTTGCTGAAGGTTACGGCTGCGAATGCGGGCACGGCTCAATTCCAGCCCGGGAGCGTCGTTCTGCTTGGCAGTGATCTTGGGGAGCAGTCTCGGGCCGTCGCGCGCAGAGCCGTCATCGCTGGAGCAAAGGCGCTGCTCCGCATGGATCCCAGTCTCACTGCGGAGAAGATGGAAGCGGCAAGTGAGGAGGGCAGTTCGATCCATCTGCATCTGGCGGGAAGTACTGGCGGAGTAATGGGCGCTGGTTTTAGCGTGGTATCACTCACTTCGAACGCCGGTGATCAGTTATCTGGTTTGTCGGATGGAACGATTGTCTCCCTGCAACTTCAAGCCAAGGACACGCCACGATACAGCTATAACGCCATTGGCGTGCTTCCAGGTAAGAACTCCAGCGCCAACGCGAAGGTTCTTTTGCTCTCAGCCCATCTCGACCACCTCGGAATTGGCACGCCCGTGAATGGCGACTCCATCTACAACGGTGCTGATGACGATGCTTCAGGCACCACGGCAGTCATCGAGCTGGCGCATGCGTTGGCATCGGGACAGCCACTCCAGCGGACGGTTTATTTCGTCTGCTATGGCAGCGAAGAGCTGGGAGGACTTGGGTCGACGTATTTCCGCGAGCACCCTCCGATTCCACTTGATCGCATTGCTGCGAACCTGGAATTCGAGATGATCGGCAATCAGGATCCGAAGATGCCTAAGGGAAAGATGCTGCTGACCGGATGGGATCGTTCGAATCTAGGTCCCACTCTTGTCCAGCACGGAGCGCTGCTGGGGAACGATCCGTATCCCGAGCAGCACTTCTTCGAGCGCTCCGACAATTATCCGCTGGCCCTGAAAGGCGTGGTCGCGCACACGGCCGGAGGATGGGGTACGCCGCCCACGTATCACAAACCTGACGATGATCTCGCTCATCTTGATTTCAACTTCATGACCGAGGCCATTCAGTCTCTGATCGAGCCCCTCCGCTGGCTGGCCAATTCCGACTTCGTCCCGCACTGGCTGCCCGGGAAGCAGCCGCATGCGCGCGAGTAATCGGTCAAGCTCCGGATCTATTTCAAGGAGCCTGTCCCAAAATAGGACGAAATTTTCACTGATAAATCGCTGTTAATTTGACGGTGCGCGGGAAAAATCCGGCTAAGCCATCTGAAATGAAACGCTTACGTGTGGATTTTGACTCTTTCGCTGATAAATCCCTGGTGCCCAGCGAAATTATCGGATTTGGGGCCAAATTCGATGAATTTGTAGCGGAATTGCGGAATCATCGCTGTTCTATTCGCTGATCTTTGCGATATCGAGATAAGTAGATCGCGAACCTTGCCGGAGTTCGCCCTCAGGCAAAGACGCTTCCGGCAGTGGTAGGTTGAGCTTGGCGCTTTCTTTCATCGATTGCCGCCAGCATGGCTTCGTCTTCTGAGAACTTGAACCAGAGCATCCCTTTGGCCTTGGCCTGCTCTTCTTCAGCCTTGGCCAGGTGATCGAGATCGGACTTATCCACGACGCGAACGCCTCGAGCTTCGATGCTTTTCTTGATCTGCTCGGGCGTGGCGCAGGCTTTTTCCGGCGTCGCTTCGAGGTACTTCAGCACGTGCGTCGCACCAACTTCGGCGTCATGGCGCGCGATGCCCACCAGGCCTTCACTGGCTTTGCGCGCCCAGCCGACAACGTAAATACCTTCCATCGCGCAGCAGCCTAGGTTGTCGTAGACCTCGTAGGCGGCGCGCTGCGGATCGGTCGTATCGGGGTTAATCAGATAGCTGTCCGTTCCGTACGGCAGGCCCACGGCAGGATCTGCTACGTCGCCGATGGCGAAGATCATTGTGTCTACGTCGATGTCCGCGGTGCGATCCGTGGCTTTGCAGGCGATGCTGGTGTCACGCTGCACGAGAACATTTTCGGTAACTCGCAGACGGTTGATGCGGCCATTCGGGTCGACATGGATCGAGCACGGCGAACTCAAAAAGCGGAACAGAAGCCTTCCTTCGCCCAAAGCGGGGGTTGCAGGCTTGTTCAAAATTGGGAAAGTCGTTTCGGCAACTTTGCTGGCGTCCTGACCTACGGCCTCAAGCTGCGGGCGAATGCGTTCGAGTTCGGCGTGAAACGCTTCGCGATCGAGATATTGCTCGATGTATGCGAATTCTTTCTTGTCGAACTTGGCCTCAAACGGCCCGCGGCGCGCAACCACGATCACTTCCTCAGCTTTTTCTGGAGCATCAACCAGCAACCAGTGGGCAATATCGACCGCCACGTTTCCCATGCCAATGACGGCGACGCGCTTGCCGGTGGAGAAATCCTGCGAAGTGTACGGCGGGAGTTGATTGTAGAAATAGACGAAGTCCTTGGCTGAATAAACTCCGCGGGCGGAACTGCCTTCAAGGCTCAGTTTCTTCGTGCCCTGCGCTCCAACGGCAAAAACGATGGCAGAGGGATTGAAATCACGGAGATCCTTAATCGAGAGACAGCCATTCTCCGCAATGCACACATGTCCGAAATAATGGACGTTCGGCAATGCGAGCACCTTGGCGAACTGCTTTCGCAGTCCCACTTTCATCTTGTCCTTTGTCGGATAAATGCCGTACTCGGCCAGGCCGCCGGGTTTGATGTCGCGATTGAGGATGACAACCTGGTGACCGGCAAGCGCGATCTTCTGCGCGGCGAACATCCCCGCCGGCCCCGCGCCTACGACGAACACCGTCTTCATGCGTGGTCCTTTTAGTTCAGCCCTGAAATAGTGCTTCTGTCAGCTATTCTCGCCGATGAAGATGGTGTTTTCCAAGAAAGATGCGCGTTGTGAAACGATCGTCGGGGAGGCAAATGTGCGCATGTTTCACTCAGGCGATCGCGACAGCAGTTATCGCTTGAAGGTTAGAGCGGCGAGAGGTCAATCTCCGCGCGTCTGGCGGATGATTTGCTCCATTTGATCGAGATACCCCTCGAGCGCCTTGCGGCCGGCGGCTGTGATCCGGTATTCGGTGCGAGGGACGCGTCCGTTAAAGCTCTTCGTGCATACGATGTATTCAGCTTCTTCGAGCTTGCGTGCATGGACGCTCAGATTGCCGTCGGTGGCTTCGAGCAGACGCTTCAGCTCTGAGAAGGTGAGAGCATCACGAACCGCGAGCGCGCTGATGATGCCCAGGCGCATGCGCTCGTGAATTACGGGATCGAGTTCGGCGGCCGAAGCCTCTTTTCGCACGGCAAGGGAACGCGCGCTCAGACGTGAGTTCTCCGGCGCCAACGACTTTGACTTCAACTTCGGCTGCGTCAAACCTCTCTAGCCTCCATGTCTGCGGGCGATCCACAGCCCGAAAAATATGTGCAGTCCGCCGAATCCCACGGCCATCGCTGCATTAGCCCAACTTGCCGGAAATCCAAGCGCAGCCGTTCCGAACAGAGCAAAACAGATTCCCATTACAGGAATTACTCGCACCGAGAATGCTCCGCCGGTAATCACGGCGACGCCGTAAAGCATCAGCCACATGCCGGGGAGCGCCCGGTAGAAGTGCTCATTCATCATCACAACGGTGAGCACTCCGCCGGCGGCTAACGGCGGCACCAGGCTCAGGGCGCACCTGCGCGCTGGGATGTTGCTGGCCAGCTTTTCGATGCTGCCAGTCTTCTTGACCATTGCGATGAGCGAGATCACGGCGGCAGCAAAGGCTTCACCGAGCCATAGCAAGACCCAATTGGTCTGCGACGCGATGCTCCTCGTCAACAACGCAGTCGCCAGCGCCGTGGTCCCGAGCAGGACCATTCCCCACCCGGGGACGGCAGTGAAGGATGTCGCTCCTTCCATGGTCTGGCGGATGTATTCGAGCTGGTCTAGAACCTCGCGGGAGGGTGGATTCTCAGGCGCGTCTCCAATCAGAGCGCGTGCACGCAGTCGTGCCCCACTGCGCGTTTGCCGGCATTGCTGCATTCAACGAGAATGCTGGAACAGAGGCATAGTGTCAAGTACTTTGCCCCCAAAAGGCCCGCCTGCCGTCCTACGCCTCTGACCTGGGCGTGAATCATGGCAGTTTTGCTCCCCGCACCCTAGAATCGGGTTCATGGAAGATCGCCGTCCATTGCGGCTCACGGAACAGGTGAAAGCTGCGGGTTGAGCGTCGAAGCTGAGTCCGGCGGCGCTGGACACGGTGCTTGGGAAATTAGCCCGGCAACATGACGAAAACCTGCTGGTCGGCTTCGATACCGCCGACGACGCCGCAGTGTACCGTCTTTCGGACGATCTGGCGTTAGTGCAGACGGTCGATTTCTTCACTCCAATCGTCGATGATCCTTACATTTTCGGACAGATCGCGGCCGTGAACTCGCTCAGCGATGTGTATGCCATGGGCGGAATGCCGATGACCGCTCTAGCGATCTCCTGCTTTCCCGATGAGGGTGATCTGGAAGTGCTCGGACAAATGCTCGCCGGGGGGCTCTCCAAGATGCAGGAAGCCGGATGCATTGTCGCCGGCGGACACAGCGTGCGCGATCCCGAAATGAAACTCGGATACTCTGTCACCGGCCGTGTTCATCCGAAGAAATTCTGGGCAAACTCAAAGGCCAAAGTTGGTGATGCCCTCGTGCTCACGAAAGCCATTGGCACAGGAGTCATCTCGACGGCAATCAAAAAAGGCAAAGCGAAGCAGGAATGGATCGATGGCGCCATGGCGTCTATGACGAAGCTCAACAATCGCGCCGTCGAGGTAATCCATCAAGGCGGCTTCACCGTTCATGCTGCGACTGACATCACCGGCTTCGGCATCATCGGTCATGTGCGCGAGATGGCAATAGGCAGCAAGACCACAATCCGTATAGAAGCCGAACGAATCGAACTTTTGCCTGGCGCGCTGGAATGCGTGCGGGCTCGGTACATTCCGGGAGGACTTAATACGAACCGTGACTTTGCAGAATGTTGCGTCGTCTACAAAGGCGAGCGTCCGGAAGAATTGAAGACGCTGCTGTACGATCCACAAACCGCTGGCGGTCTCCTGCTCTCGGTTCCCAGCGAGATCGCGAAGGGTGTAGTTGCCGCGCTGGAAGTCGCTGGGGTGCCGGCTGTGCGGATCGGCGAAGTGCTGCCAAAAGCCGAGAAGGCGATTGAAGTTGTATAGAAAGTAATTCACCACGGAGACACGGGGCACACGGAGAATGTCGAAAGTATCTTTTTCTGCATGGGAGGAAACTCAATGCATTATCGCGAGTTGCGGCCTACACAGAAAAACTCCCAAGGTTCCTCCGTGTTCTCCGTGTCTCCGTGGTGAATAGGTTTTAGATTTACACTATCCCGTCATGCCTACCGCAACACGCGTCGATCCCCTGTCCTATCTCGGCGATCAAATCAGTCAGCTCAAAGAAAAAGGCACATATTTTAGGCTACGTGTGCTCGAAGACGAGCAGGAGCCGGTGTGTACCTTTGACGGCAAGAAGGTCATCAATCTCGCTTCCAACAATTACCTCGGGCTGACCACCCATCCCAAGCTGCGCGAGGCGGCGCTCGAAGCAACCAGGAAATACGGCGTTGGTTCAGGCGCGGTCCGCACCATTGCGGGCACCATGCGCATTCACATGGAACTGGAAGAGAAGATTGCGCGCTTTAAGGACGTTGAGGCATGTGTAGTCTTTCAGTCGGGATTTACCGCGAACGCAGGCACCGTCTCTGCGATTTTGGGAAAAGAAGATTTCATCATTTCCGACGAACTGAATCATGCTTCGATCATTGACGGCGCCAGGCTCTCTCGCGCGAAGATCCTCGTATTTCGCCACAAAGACATTGCTCATGCCGAGGAGCAGCTCGCGTCAGTAAAAGATCAGCCCGGACACAAGCTGCTGATCACTGACGGCGTCTTCTCTATGGACGGCGATATCGGACCTCTGCCCGCACTCTGCCATTTAGCCGAGAAGTACGGGGCAATCATGATGGTCGATGACGCGCACGCATCTGGCGTTCTCGGACGCAATGGTCGGGGTACGATCGATCATTTCAAAGTCCACGGTCGCGTCGACGTTCAGGTCGGAACGCTCTCAAAGGCAATCGGCGCGCTAGGCGGGTACGTCTGCGGCTCGCGCGATCTGATCGACTATCTGTATCACCGCGCTCGTCCATTCCTCTTTTCGACCTCTCATCCACCATCGGTCGCTGCGACCTGCATTGCCGCTTTCGAGGTCCTGGAACAGGAACCGCAGCTCATGGAGAAGCTGTGGGAGAACACGCGTTATTTCAAAAAGGAACTCGGCAATCTCGGCTTCAATATCGGTGGAACGAACACACCTGCGAGCGAGACGCCAATCACGCCGATCATCGTCGGTGAAGGCAAGCTGGCGATGCAGTTCTCGCGCGAGCTGTTCAGCGAAGGAGTGATGGCAACCGGAATCGCTTTTCCAACTGTTCCCGAGGGCAAAGCTCGCATTCGAACGATCATGACTGCGACTCACACGCGTGAGCAGCTCGACCAGGCGCTGGATACCTTGAAGCACGTCGGAAAGCGTCTCGCAATCATCTAATCTCACGAAAGCAGATTTTCTTGAATGACTGCACAGAAGCGTCACGCCGATGAAGGATCGCCAGTCGAGCGGCTGCTTATTTCTATCGAGCGCCTGCGCAAGCGTCACAACTCGAAGAGCGCTCACTTCTTCCGCACCAGCCTGCGTCGTTTTCAAGCTTGGGAGGAGGTGATTCATCCCAAGCTGGATTCGGACAAGAAGAACTCCATGAAGTTCCTCAACAAAATGCGGAAAGCAACCGGAAGGTTGCGCGACAGTGAGGTTCATCTTGATCTGCTCGACAGTCTCGACGGAGTCACTGCAAAGGAGAAAAAGAAAGTTGAAAAAGCTCTAAAGCTCCGGCGCAAGGCTGCGCGCACCAAACTCGAATCGCTGCTCAGCGATGCCGACGTGAAAGCGCATTTGAATCACCTGCGCCTTTTCGGAGAGCCGCCGCTGGCGAGCCGCGAAGCGAGCGAAAATCCGCTGCCCGCAGCCGATCAACTCGCTCTGGACGAATACCGCAGCTTTGTCGAAAGCCGTGCGCCTTTGTCGCCAGATAACTTGCATTCTTATCGCCTCGCCTGCAAAGGATTTCGCTACAAAGCGGAACTGGCCGGCGATACGCCACAGGCTCGAACGCTGATTGACGCGTGGAAGTCGGTTCAGGAGGTGAGTGGCGATTGGCATGATTACCTCACGCTCTCGGAATTGACGGAAGAAGTCTGCGGCGACTGTACCCTGCATTCATTGCTGGTGGGAATGCGCGATAAGAAGTATGACGAGTCGGTCGCCGCGGTTGAGACTGCCGAACGTCAGCTTCTGGCGAGTCCTGAGACGGCCAAGAAGAAGCCCGCCGGCGTGCGCAAGAATCATCGTCGTTCGTCGGTCGCGTAATCTCGGAAAGCAACTCACCGTCTTATGCCTGTCTTTGCCGCCGTTGACATCGGCGCCAATTCGGTCCGTCTAAAAATCGCCGAGCTTAGCCGCAGCAAGCTGAGGGTGATTCACGAAGACCGCGAAGTCACGCGTCTCGGCGAATCGGTCTTTCGCAACAGTGCGCTCGCGCCGGAAGCGATGGCGCAGACGGTGAAAGTGCTTACGCGCTTCTATCGGGCCACGCAGAAGTTTCATGTGGAGCAGGTTCGAATCGTCGCAACGAGTCCTCTGCGCGACTCCAAGAACGCCCGAGCGTTCCTCGAATGGGTGAAATCCGCAACCGGCTGGAAGATCGAGATCATTTCAGGACTCGAAGAAGGACGCCTCATCCATCTCGGCGTCCTCTCGAATTTGCGCATCGAGAACAAAGACGTGCTCCTGTTCGACCTCGGCGGCGGCAGTTGCGAGGTCACCATCTCCGAGCGCGGACACATTCGCGAGATGTTCAGCCTGCCTCTAGGCGCGGTGCGGCTCACGCAGGAGTTTCTGCTGCATGATCCGCCAAAATCGAAAGAAGTTGAACGCATGCGGGAGTATATCGCCGAGCAGGTCAACCGGATCGCGCCGGCCATTCGCAGCTATCGCATCGATCTCGCGATTGCCACTTCGGGAACGGCGGCTGCATTGGCACAGGCCGCGAGATCGATCCAGAAACGATCGAAGTACGCGCACAAAGTCTCGCGCAGCATGACGGCTGGGCTGGCCCGGGAACTGGCTGTTCACTCCCGCAACGAGCGCGAGCGGTATTCCGGAATCGGACCGAGACGCGCCGAGATCATCGTTGCCGGCGCTTTCGTATTCTCCGAGCTAATGAGCGCGTACGAACTCCCTTCTTTCCAGTATTCGCCTTTAGGATTACGGGACGGCCTGCTCGCTCAAATGGCGGCGGACGCCGGTATTGGAGTTCGTGCGCATCGCCAGCTTGAGGCCGAGCAGGAGGATGCTCTCATCGCTTTAGGCAAACGGTATGGAGCCGACGCCCGTCACGCACAAAATGTCCGTGAGCTAGTCCTGCAGCTATTCAAGGCACTGGAGAAGCTGCACGGCCTGCCTGCGGAATACACACAGTGGATTGGCGCGGCGGCGATGCTCCATGAGATCGGTTCGTACGTAAATCGCAACGGGCGCCATCGCCACACGTACTACCTGATTTCCAATTCAGAACTGTTTGGTTTCGCGCCGGAGCAGCGTCATTTGATCGCTGCCATCGCGCGCTACATGGGCAAATCGCGGCCCAGTGAACGCGATCGCGAGTTGAAGAGCCTGCGTCCTTCGGCTCGCGCCTTGCTCGACCGTGCGGTCATCTTGCTGCGGATCGCGCGCGCTCTGAATCAGGGCCGACGCGGCATAGTGCAACAAGTGCGCGCGCAGCAGCGCGGCCCACTCGTGCTTTTGGAATTGCGTGGCAAGTCGGGAATGGACCTGGAAGTCTGGGCGGCGGAAAAAGAGCGCAGCTACTTCCGCGACGTCTTCGGACGGGATTTAGTCGTGCGTCCAGCGCCCTGATCGTTGTTCGTCAGGCTTTTTCCTCGTACGCTCAAGTACTCGTCCGGAATTTCGAATTCTCCATTCCCGTTTGGGGCATTCGAAGCGGTGCTGTCACCGGCATTGGCATCGGCTGCAGCTTTCGCCAGCCGCGGCGTGAGCAGCCAGTCGAGCACGTACTTCTTCTGCTTGCTTTCGATCTTCGCGACTGCGCCCTTCCTCATGTCCACGTGCGCGCGCTCGCCGCTTCCGGCAATTGTCCGTCCAAGAAAGTCGCTGAAGTTGGGATTATGGCCGACCACCAGAATAGATTCGTTCTTCGAGTAATCGCGCAGCATGTCGCGAAAGTGGTCGTACTTGGCCTCAGGACGCAGCGCGTTCTCGATGTGCAGCTTGCCATCGTAGCCAATCTCGTTCGCGATCAGAGCGGCGGTCTGCGTTGCACGCTTCAGAGGACTCGAGATGATGGCGTCTACGCCAACTTCCATCGACGAGAGGACCCGCCCCATTTGCGTACACTGTTGCACACCGTCGGGGTCGAGGGGGCGCTTCTCGTCTTTTTTTCCGCTGAGTTTTTTCTGACCTGCGCTAGCGTGGCGAACGAAGTAGATGATCATGCCTGCTCAACTCGGTGACGCGGACGTGGTCGCTGCGAACGCACCGGAATGGGGGGAATCGATGCGAGCGACGCGCTGCCCTCGGCTAATGCTATCAGGAACTCCTGCGCGTTGAAGAGTGGGCGCAGCCTTCTACGTCGGCCTCCGCGTGCCAGTTCACTGGCGCGAATGTAGTCGCCGGAAGATTGCAGTACGCGGGCCTTCGCGGTGTCGGCCAAATACGATTCGAGAATCTCCTGGCGTACCCGCTGCTTCAGCAAGGGATCGAAAACCGGAAAAACAACCTCCACGCGCTCGTAAAGATTGCGCGGCATCCAATCGGCGCTGCCGAGATAGAGTTCTTCCTCGCCGGCGTTGGCGAACGAAAAGATTCTGCTGTGCTCCAGAAATCTGCCGACAATGCTGCGCACACGAATGCGATCGCTGATTCCACGAACGCCCGGGCGAAGCGCGCACATACCGCGCACAATGAGATCAATCTCGACTCCAGCCTGCGACGCACGATACAAGGCCTGAATCACCGGCTTGTCGAGAAGCGCATTCATCTTTCCGATAATGCGTGCCGGACGACGTGCGCGAGCATGATCTGCCTCCCGTTGAATCAACGCGATAGTGCGCTCGGCGCAATCGACAGGCGAGACGAGCAGCGGGTCGTAGTGCGCGTGATCGGCATAGGCGGTGAGGAAATTGAAGACCTCCTGGACGGCTTCGGTAATTTCTTCGTTTGCAGTCAGCAGACTCAGGTCGGTATAGAACCGGGCGGTCACCGCATTGTAGTTGCCGGTCCCAAGATGGGCATAACGGCGCGTCACGCCGTCAGGATCGCGGCGCACCAGCAGGGTGAGCTTGCAATGCGTCTTGAGTCCGACCAGGCCATGGAAGACCTGCACGCCTGCATCTTCAAGGCTGCGGGCCCAGCGAATGTTCGAAGCTTCGTCAAAGCGCGCTTTCAGTTCGACCACCACCGTGACTTCCTTACTCGCGGCCGCTTCGATCATCGCTTGCACAATGCGCGACTCCTCGCCCGTCCGGTAAAGAGTCTGGCGAACGGAGATCACGTTCGGATCTTTGGCTGCAGTCTCAATGAAGCCGACTACGGCATTGAACGAGTCAAAGGGATGGTGCAAGAGGATGTCGTGCTTGCGAATTTCCTCGAAGATGTCGCGCGCTTTGCCGGTGAGATGCAGTTCGCGCGGCACGAACGGCCGGAATTTCAAATCGGGACGCGGCGTCTGCTCGTGAATGCTCAACACGCGCGAAAGATTCACTGGCCCGGGAGTGCGAAATACCTGCCATTCTTCGAGTCCAAAATTACCGCGGAGACGCTCAACGATCTCCGGAGCCGCGCCATCATCGATTTCAAGTCTCACCGCATCGCCCTTACGACGGTTGTGCAGCTCAGTTCGTACTGACTCGAGCAGATTGCGCGACTCTTCTTCCTGCAAATAGAGATTGCTGTTGCGCGTAACGCGAAAGGCTGCGGCGGAGATAATCTCGTACCCGCGATACATCTTCGCAGCATGGGCTGCCACCAGATCAGCAAGGAATACGTAATCGTGGGTGCCTTCGTCAGAAGGCACGCGCAGGATGCGGGGCAGCGAACGCGGCACCGTAATCACACCCATGTAAACCGCCGAAGATCGCCGGCGCCGACGCAGCAGGAATGCCAGGCACAACGCTTTGTTCACGACACGCGGAAACGGGTGCGCTGGATCGATCGTAATGGGCGTAAGCAGCGGATCGACCTCGCGCTCGCAATACTCTTCAAGAAAATCGGCGGCGTTGGTGTCGAGATCGCTCAGTGCAAGGATGCGAATGCCGTTCTCGGCCAGCGCGGGACGCAGGTGGTCGTTCCAGGACGAGTACTGAGCATCGACGAATTGCTTTACGTCTTTAATGACGAGCTCAAGTTCCTGCTCCGGAGGCAATCCATCAGGCCCAGGAATGATGTAGCCGTCTTCAATGCGCTGCAGAAGGCCGGCGAGGCGAACCTCGAAGAATTCATCGAGGTTGGACGCTGTAATGCTGAGAAATTTCACCCGCTCCAACAGCGGATTCGATTCATCTTCAGCCTCTTCAAGAACACGCTCGTTGAACTTGAGCCACGATAGTTCACGATTCAGGAAGTAGTCAGGTTTATCAGTCGAGAGAGGCGGCATGGTCGGCCTAAGAGCGGGGAGGAACGCCAGTTGGGCTCAGAAAAGTGTAACGCACGGCGACCGACCTCGAATTGGCAGCCTGATGGGTGAATGGCTTAGCAAACCGGCGTAAAGCCATATAAGTGTTCCGATGTGCGAAGGCCCACAACCGTGCGGCATCTGATAGGTTCACAGTTTCGGGAAGAGTGGTCGAATGGAACCGCTCTGGCAAGTTGCGGGTCAGTAAAGGCTTAGCCGAGCTGCGAGCACAAAAGGCCCTTCAGCACGAACTCTATAGTTAGTATTAAGCAGAATTTCTGAGGGAACAAGGATGTTCTCTGGTATACTATGCCCGCGTTAGATGCACGGTTGTGAGCAGTCCTCGCCTTAAAGCTGGTCCTGCCTGAAGTATCCTCCGCTTGACATCTCAGCGTAATTCACAAGATTAAAGGATTAGAGAGCAACACTATGGAACAAGGTACAGTTAAGTGGTTCAACGACGCTAAGGGCTACGGATTCATCAGCCGCCAGAACGGCGAAGATGTTTTCGTGCACTTTTCGGCAATTCAGGCCAACGGATTTCGCAGCCTGAAAGAAGGCCAGCCGGTGCAGTTCACCGTCGTGAAGGGACCCAAGGGTTGGCAGGCAGAGAGCGTCCAACCGCTCTAATCCTGAAATACCGGAACACCAGGGGCGACCGAAAGGTCGCCCTTTCGTTTTTGGGGTGGACTCAGTGGACTTGGTGGACTTGATGGACTGCGCGCGTTGCCGAACTGTGGTGAATTCCCGTAAACTAGAAGTTCCCGGAAAACTCGCGGAGAGGCTCCGTGTGCCCCGGTGATCCAAGGAAGGTTTTACTGTGAAAGAGAAGATTCATCCCGCTTACAACGAGATACGCGTCATGTGCGCGTGCGGGAACAGCTTTACCACCCGATCCACCCATAAGGGCGATATCCACCTGGAAATCTGCTCTAATTGCCATCCGTTCTTCACCGGCAAACAGAAGCTGGTCGATACCGCCGGTCGCGTTGAGCGCTTCCGCCGCAAGTACGCCAAGTCAGAGCAGGCGGGCGCGAAGACAGGCACGAAATAAGACAAGGGAACAGGGGACAGGTTACAGGGAACAGGGCGGCTCAGAGCCACCGCTTCTTTTAGCTGTCCATCCTGTTGGCTTTAGCTGCACATCCGGTCAGCGGGAAGTACTCCCTTTGTGCTTTTCCCTGTACCCTGTCCCCTGTAACCTGTTCCCTAACCGTGCGCAAATCCTGGGACAACCCGATCTCCCATGCCATGCCGGCAGACGTCTGCGTGCCGGCGGAGGTGCGTATTGGGAACGTTCGTGTGGCTCCTGCCACCGTTCTGGCTCCCATGGCGGGTGTTACGGACACCGTGTTTCGTCGCTTTATCCGCAACGCTAGCCTGTTTACAAGTACTAACGAAGATCGCCCCCCGCTACCGCAGGGGGTTCTGAGTTCACGGGTCGAGGCTGACATCACGAACGTTCAGTCCGGCTGCGGGCTGATTATGACTGAGTTCACCTCGGCCGACGGGCTGGCGCGGTGCCGCGAGTCGCGTCGCAAGCGCTATCTCACGTTCTACGATGACGAGCATCCGATCTCGGCGCAGCTCTTTGGCTCTGATCCAACGATCGTGGCCGGCGCTGCGCGTGTTGTCGAAGACCTCGGGTTTGACCTGGTCGATCTCAATCTCGGCTGTCCGGCCAAGCGGGTGGTCAAGTGCAATGGCGGATCGGGATTGCTGCGCGATCTGCCGCAGATTCAGCGCATCTTCGAAGCGGTGCGCTCGGCGGTGAAGATTCCGTTTACGGTGAAATACCGGCTGGGCTGGTCGGACTCGGAAATAGTGTGTGTGGAACTCGCACGTCTAGCTGAGAATTGTGGATTGAATGCCGTCGCTCTCCACGCCCGCACTCGCGAGCAAGGCTACAGTGGGAATGCGCGTTGGGAATTCATCGCGGCGGTAAAGAGTGCTGTTAAAATTCCCGTTATAGGAAATGGGGACATTCGCACTCCCGAGGATGCGGGGGCAATGGTCGCGCAGACCGGATGCGATGGCATTATGATCGGCCGTACCGCGCCATCAAATCCGTGGATCTTCCGCCAAATCGCCGAGTACACCGCCTCAAAGCAGGCGACCGGCGTGGGCACGTACACGCAGCCGACTGAGTACGACCGCTACCAGATGATCCGCACCTACTTCGCCATGCTTATTGCTGAGGAGTTACCAGATGCGGTCGGCAAGATGAAGCAGTTCGCTTCGTGGTTTACGCATGGTGTAACGAACGGCAGTTATCTGAGAAAAGCCGTCTACGAAGCGAAGTCGGCTAACGAAGTTCTAGGCCGCGTGGACGAATTCTTTGAGCAACATCTAGGTCGACCACAGCACGAACAAGCGATTGTCCCTTCAGTCCTTGCTGCGGCGTTCTGACTCGATGTCAGAGCATTTTTCTCCATACCTGATCCAATCGTGATGTACGGCACAGCTCGCGTGAAACTCCGCCGAGGCTCCAACTCAAACGACCATGGTTAACCCTGTCATTCCTCGCGCCGCAGCGACAGAGTGCCTCCTGCCAAGACTTGGGTTCGCGGCGCGGGGAACCTGCTGTTTTAAAGGCAAAATGAAACAGCAGATCCCCCGGAGCGCACGCCAAATTGTGAAAAATCGAGACTTCATCGCGGCGCTCCGAAGGATGACAGTGCAGGGAAGGTCAGGCTTTTCAAACTCAGTCTATGGCAAGTGAAACATGCTTTAACAGCAGCGCAATCTTCGGTCAAGAATTCGCATCCGATCTCTCCAGCTTTCGATAGTCGTCTTGAATTAACCCCAGGCAATGGACATCGTGAAGTTCACCGAACCCGCAGCGGTATGCGCTACGGTGCAGACCCTCCGATCGAAAGCCTAGCTTCTGCACTAGCGACAAGCTCCGATGATTGTCGGGCAAGATGCGCACAAACACCCGTTCGAACGACAATCTAAGAAACGCGAAGCGCAAAAGTGCGTGGATGGCCTCGGTCGCATAACCGCATTGTTGCCAGGTTCCGCCAATGAAATATCCCAGCTCGGCCCCAGGAATTTGCCAAGATATGTTCTTCACCTGGATCTGGCCGATTTGATCGGCTTGATCGTTGCGCCAGATGCCATAGCAGAAGGTCTTCCGCTCATTCCATTGTTCGCGTTTTTCGGAGACGAATGAGGCGGCGTCTTCGAGCGTTCGTAGCGCGGCGATTTGCGCGAATTCTCTGACCAGACGGTCTCTGTCGCTACTTACCAGTCTTAAAATGCCAGGAGAGTCTGCCGGGCGGTAACGCCGCAAGACCAGCCGGTCCGTTTTCAAAAGTTCCGGAAAATTCTCGCGAGACATGTTCTGATTTTCGCAGAGCTCGCAACCCATCTTCTTATATTTACCCTGGCGCTCTTCGCAAAGTTCTCGGGTGTAAACTACCCTTTTGCGGCGCTTCTGCCGCCCGATTCCTTCCTGAGGGCCATTCATGGCAGCTACCGTTGACACTATCTCCACGATTTCTTTGCGTTCGCCGCAGGGCGAGTTCCGCAACTGTACGCACACTGACTTCGGCCGCGAGGAGAATGCCCGCAGCATGCGCGACGCTCTGCGGTCGGTGGGTGCGCAGCTCGGGACCGAGTACGACCTCGTCATCGGCGGCGAGATGGTGCGCACCAAGGACAAGATCAAATCGCTAAATCCGGCGAAGCCCTCAGAGGTTGTCGGTATTCATCAGAAGGCCGGGGCTGAGCACGTTGACCCGGCGATGCAGGCGGCGCTGCGAGCTTTCGAAAGCTGGAAAACGACTTCCTGGGAAGAACGCGCGTCTCTGCTGCTGAACGCGAGCGCCATCATTCAATCGCGCCGTTTTGAGTTCAATGCCTGGATGGTCTACGAAGTCGGCAAGAACTGGGCGGAGGCAGATGCCGATACCGCTGAAACCATCGACTTTCTTGAGTTTTATGCGCGCGAGGCGCTGCGGCTTTCCCGCGCTGAAGCTCCGGTGCAGCTTCCCGGCGAGCACGACCAACTCCAATACATTCCGCTCGGCGTAGGCGCGGTAATTCCCCCTTGGAACTTCCCTTTCGCAATCATGGCAGGGATGACTTCGGCGGCGATCGTCTCCGGGAATACCGTAATTCTGAAGCCTTCCAGCGATTCACCAACAATCGCCGCGAAATTTTTCGAAGTGCTGCAAGAGGCAGGCATGCCCGACGGCGTCGTCAATTTCTGTCCCGGATCGGGAGGCACTTTCGGCAATGCCCTGGTCGAGCATCCGAAGACTCGCTTCATTGCTTTTACGGGTTCAAAAGAAGTTGGCCTCGACATAAACATGCGCGCCGCGCAGCCGCGCAAAGGACAGATCTGGATCAAGCGGACCATTTTGGAAATGGGCGGCAAGGATTCAATCGTCGTGCAGGCTGACTGCGATCTCGAAGCAGCGGTCGAAGGCGTGGTGGCGTCGGCATTCGGGTTCAACGGACAAAAATGCTCAGCGTGCTCGCGCGCGATTGTCGAAGAGCCAATCTATGATGTGTTCCTGTCGCGCCTGCGCGAGCGTGTGAGCCGGCTTACGCAGGGCGATCCCGCCGAGAACAAGAACACAGGACCGGTAGTGAATGAAGGAGCGATGAAGTCGATTCTCGAGTACATCGAAATCGGCAAGAAAGAAGGTCGGGTGATTGCCGGCGGCGGCCGTGGCGAGGGCGAGGGTTATTACGTTCAGCCAACCGTGATCGCCGATGTCGCTCCGAATGCGCGCATCTCCCAGGAGGAGATTTTCGGTCCGGTGCTCGCCGTGATCAAAGCTCGCGATTTCGAAGAATCGCTTGCGATTGCAAATAATACCGAATACGGACTCACCGGAGCGATTTACACGTCGTCCCCGGAGAAGATCGAGATTGCCAAGCGCGACTTCCACGTCGGCAATCTTTACATCAATCGCAAGTGTACGGGAGCGATGGTCGGCGCGCATCCGTTCGGCGGTTTTAATATGTCGGGCACGGACTCGAAAGCCGGTGGACCGGATTATCTGTATTTGTTCACGCAGGCAAAATCGATAGGAGAGAAGGTGACGCGATAATGGCGACGATGACATCTCCGCATCAGACTCAGCGCTCTGGAGCCGAAGCAAGAATGGCGCGGCCACTTTCGGCCGTCGATCCAGAGGTTTTCACCGCGATTGAGAACGAGCAACGCCGTCAACACGAAGGCTTGGAGCTGATCGCGTCAGAAAACTTTGTCAGCGAAGCGGTGATGGAAGCCGCGGGCAGTGTCTTCACCAACAAGTATGCCGAAGGCTATCCCGGCAAGCGTTATTACGGCGGGTGCGAGTTCAGTGATGTTGTCGAGAATCTAGCTCGCGATCGTGCCAAGCAGCTCTTCGGCGCCGATCATGCTAACGTGCAGCCGCACTCAGGCTCGCAAGCCAACGCTGCGGCGTATTCTTCTGTCCTTCAGCCCGGGGATACCATTTTGGGACTCGATCTCGCCCATGGCGGGCACCTTACGCATGGCCACAAGCTGAATTTCTCCGGCAAGTTGTATCGCGTCGTTTCCTATGGAGTCCGGAAAGACACGGAAACGATCGATTACGACGAGCTCGAGCAGATCGCGCAACGCGACAAGCCGAAGTTGATCATCGGCGGAGGCAGCGCGTATCCGCGAACGTTCGATTTTCCACGCATGAGAGCGATTGCGGACGCCTGCGGCGCACTGCTGCTCATCGACATGGCGCACTTCGCCGGACTCGTTGCTGGCGGTGTACATCCTTCGCCAGTTCCGCACGCGCAATTCGTAACTACGACCACACACAAAACTCTACGAGGTCCGCGCGCGGGAATGATTTTGTGCAAACAGGAATACGCTGCGGCCGTTGATAAGAACGTATTCCCCGGACATCAAGGTGGTCCGCTCGTACACATCATCGCCGCCAAAGCGGTCGCGTTCAAGGAAGCGCTCGAACCCTCGTTTAAGGAGTACGCCCGCCAGATCGTCGCCAATGCGAAAGTTCTGGCGCAGACCTTGAAGGATGCAGGCTATCGCATCATCTCCGGCGGGACTGATACCCACCTCATGCTGGTTGATGTCTTTGCCAAAGGCATGCTTGGCAGCGAAGCCGAAGCGGCTCTAGGTAAAGCTGGAATCACGGTCAACAAAAACGCAATTCCTTTCGATACAAATCCACCACTCAAACCCAGCGGCATCCGCATCGGCACGCCCGCAATGACTACGCGCGGAATGAAGGAACCCGAAATGGAACAGATCGGGCGCTGGATCGCCGAGGCCCTCGAACATCGATCAGACGACAAGGTGCTGGATCGCATTCGCCATCAGGTGTTCGAGTTGGCGGAGCAGTTTCCGTTGTACGCGGAACGGCGAGCGAAGTAAACGTAGGGCCAGCCGCCGTGTCATCGACGCGAGCGAAGCGAAGCCCAAAGCGCCGTAGGCGCGACATATGTGTAGCCCAGC
>DASTZZ010000097.1 GCA_035764005.1 Terriglobales bacterium | reverse complement strand
CGTCATAACAGCGGTTAATGAAAATGCCCTTGGAATACAGAAGGGTCCCCATCGCGCCGTCACACAAAACCGGACGCGCAGCCAGGGCGGTAATAAAGGCTGAATCAGAAGAACTCATGAAAGAAGCTGCTTATCTACCATCCTAACTGAAGCGGGCTCGCTTGCTGTGGGTAACAGATGCGACGAGCTCAATCTTCGGCTTCAAAAACTGGTCTTTCGTTCTCTGCCGTTCTCTCGGGGATACCTGTGGGACGAGGCAGCCGACGGCTCCGATGCCTGCTGTTACGATTGTGGTTAACGATCTTTGCCGCGAGGTCTTCCATGAGCGCCACCGCAGCTCGACCGGCTTCCGCCGAGTACGACTCTTACTATCACCGCTATATTTCGCTCGTACCTGAGCAGGATGTGCTGATCTCGCTCGACCAGCAGTTGGCCGAAACAATGATCCTTCTCCGCAGCCTCTCCGAGCAGCACGGTACCTTTCGTTATGAGCCGGGCAAGTGGAGCGTGAAAGAAGTGCTCGGGCATGTGATCGACACCGAGCGCATCATGTCGTACCGCGCACTGCGCATTGCGCGCAACGATCGCACGCCGATTGAAGGCTTTGAGCAGGATGACTACGTAAAATACGGCAGCTTCGATAACCGCAGCGTCTCCACTCTTGGCCGCGAGTACGAGCAAGTACGCCGGGCAACTATTTCCTTTTTCAGGAATTTAGAACCTGATGCCTGGCTGCGACGCGGCATTGCCAATAAATTGGAAATCAGTGTGCGAGCACTGGCTTACATCATCGCCGGCCATGAGCTGCATCATCGTAGGCTCTTGAAGGACAAATACGGTCTGGGAATCTGAGAAGACTTAGCGAACCCTTCCCGCTGACGGAGTAGAGACGGGGCATGCCCCGTCTCTGATGGTGATGTCAAAGGCTCCGACTGCCCAGGCCCAGACGCTGCATGCCGCGTCTCTACTGCTTTTTCACTTGCCGCAAGCCCGCGTGACGCTCCGGCGCGATCTGCTTGTAGAAAAAGTCGATCAAATCCTGCAGCAGCGTCTTGCCATTGACCTCAAGGTTGAGCGGAAGACTGTGCCCCATGCCGTCAATCAGAAAAGTCTCGTGTGGCAGGCCAATCGCCTTGGCGCGCGCGTCGATCTGTTCCGCCGCGCTCACAGTGATCGTTTCGTCTTCCTTGCCATGAATGATGATGAGCGGCGGTCCGCCTTTACGGATCCAGTTCACTCTCGGTCCCATCGTGCCCCACATGTCGGCGACCGCACGAAAGTGCGGCGGTTTGAAACCGGGATTGTAGGCGAGCAGCATGGAAGTTACGGCTCCCGCTGACGATCCGCCAATGAACATGCGGGTTGTGTCCGCATGGAACTTGACTGCGTTCGCCTCGATCCAGCGGGTTGCGTGATCTGCGTCTGCGACTGCCGCCATCACTGCGCGAGTGTACTCGTCTTTGGCGTCGCCCGGCGGGTCGTCTGGAACGAGACGATAGTTGATCGAGGCGCAGACATATCCCCTCGCCGCGAACTCACGGCAGAGACTCGTCATCTCGCTCTTATCGCCGAAAAGGAACCCGCCACCATGGATAGCGATCATTATCGGACGCTTCCAGCCAGTTGCCGCCGTATCCGGCTCGTACAAATCAAGAAAGAGTGCCCGTTTCGTGAGTTTCGGCGTGCGCACTTCACCGCTGCCGAACTGAAGGTTGCGCACTACCTTCACCTTAAATTGCGGATCCTTGAAAAGAGTTGCCGTCGTCGCTGAGGACGCGGCAATCGAGAGGATGAGAAAACAAGCTGCTGCAACAATTTTGCGCATGAACATCATTACTTTAGATGACTTGATTTTGCCTCCGGCTCAACTTCCAATGGAGCTTACCGATGTCCGAAGCCATATTGCCACTGCCGTCGCAAGTGCAATCGAGACCATTGGCTCGATGGGTTTCCGTGTTGGAGGTGTTTGCCGCCTGGGGGCTAATCGAAGCGACTACCTGGGCCCACGGCAGAACTCAGTCGGGGCTCTTCTGGATTTCGGCCTCATTTATCTTCGTCAGCACTATCGCTCACCGTCCGCGATTGCGCGATCTCGGGCTCGGGCTGCACGGCCTGCGCTCTACTCTGTGGGTGATTCCAGCAGCCATCGCGATCTCCGGGATCGCGGTTGTCATCGCACAGCATCTAGGAACTCTGCACCCGCTATTCGGCGTGATCGGAATAGCGACGCACTCCTTCGCTTACTTCATCTGGGCGATGGTTCAGCAATTTATTCTTCAATCCTACTTTTTTCTGCGTCTGGAGCAACTGCTTCCGAGCCGGTTAGTAGCCATTGCAAGCACGGTCCTGTTTACGCTGGTGCACATTCCCAATCCGGTACTGATGAGCGTCTGCTTCTTCGCAGGGTGGGCTGCCTGCGAGATCTTTCGTCGTCAGCGCAACATTTACTGCCTCGGCGTGGCGCACGCGATCCTCGGACTTACGATCGCGGTCACCGTTCCCAACGACATCCAGCGGCATATGCGCGTAGGCATCGGCTACTTCCACTACCACTCGCAAACTGAGATTCCGCCAAAAGCGTAAGCGCGCACAATCCGTAATTGGGCTCATTTAAAACATTCATGATGCCAGAGCAGGTCTTTGGAGTAAGGCCTGTTGGGATCGGTAAGGGAGTTCTGGCGTCCCATGAAGTAAATATCGAAGCTGGACAGTGCACCTGAGTCCTTCGGCCATCGACCAGTGTTCCAGGAACGACATAGATACTGACCGTAGTAAAGCCGGTAATTTCCATACTGACCAAGTGAAAGGTTCATCAGGTATTTTCGCCAGCGCTCATCTTTGTATTGATCCGCAATACTCGCGGGCTTCTCATAGCTAACTGGGCTCTCCGGATGTAAAACGTTCACGTGAGTTCCATCGCGCAACTTTCCCTCTACCACGTACCAACCATCGTAGGTGAGCGGATTGGGGGCAAACATATCCCAGCGCTGATCAATGGCAAGGATCAGACCTATCGTGTCGCCGCCCGGCTGAAACGGCGTCGGCAAAATAGACGATAAATTCCAGAATGACACATATACGATGAACAACGCTCCCATCACTGTCGACGCAATAGACGGCCTTAGCTCGAGGCGGCGAGGTTTAATCCAGTCAGTAAGCCCGCTTAATCTCGTTCTGTTTCGCTCAACCGATTCGTAAAGACGGTTTCCAAGCGCGGCAATCGGGGAGAAACGCAAGACTGGAGCCAGCGATGCAAATAAAGGCGAAAGCGCTACGAGTTCCACCAAGCCTTGCCACTTGTACCAACGCTGCTGGTTGGACCCGACTACGATCCAGCTCCTTTGCTGCTGCATCTCGAGTTCCGTCACGGGAAACTCTTCGGCAGGTACAAGTGTTACTCCCTGAATGAACAGAAAGCTTCGTAACACCCGGACGGATTTGGAGCAGAACGAACAATGGCCATCGTAAAAAACAAGTACTCCAGATCCGTGCCTGGCGTCATCGCACGCCCACGGCAAAGTCTTTCGGATAAGCGACCGGTTCCAAAACCAGGTCGGCAGCAGCGGTAGTGCTGCGATGCCGGCTACGTAAGGAAAGTGGCCAAGACGGATCGACAAGCCCAACGCAGTATGCAAGGTGAGAATGAGAACCGCAGCCAGCAAGCGTGCAGGACCAGCAAAGATCGGGAGAAGGGTGAATACCGGAATAGCGCTCTCGTGAATTAAGGTTTCGCGCGTGAGCCATGGGAGGATTTTCGGGAGGTGTAAGAGAAAACGTCCCAGGGGAGTCGACATCTGTTGGATGCTCAGTGCATAGAAGACAGCAGTGTGATTTACACGCCACTCAGGAGCAGTTTTCAAGGTCACAGCGAAGATATAGAGCAGGGCAATCTGCGCCATCATCGCCAAGCCAAACGTCGAAAAATATACTGGCGTTCTAGCGAGTCTTTGCTCTTCGGGAGTCGTGTCCAGCGCGGCATCCACTGAGTACATCGCGCCTAGCGGTAAAAAAATCGCGATAAAGGCAAGCAACCGGAGGTAAACATCGCCACCTTGCAAGATCACAGGATTTCTCATTTGCAAGGAAATCAGCATGAACCAGCTAACGAACGACGCTAGTCGAGTGCGAATCCCAAACAACAGCATGAGAGCAAACAGGCCTGCTATCACAAACAATGCTGCTTGGAATACAAACTGACCGCTCATCAAGTGAATCGAAAAGCGCTCTGGAAGAGCAAAATTCTCAAGCAGAGCCGCCCGCGGCAGAATTCCCGAGTCAGTGTAGAAGACGGTCAGATCGCGCGCTCGGGCAATGAGATCTCCAATCAAAACCACGGCCAATCCAACGCGGAACAGCGCTAAGGAACGCAGATCCAGGCTGTAAGCTCCGCGCAAGTATGAAGCGAGTCGGACTATGGGCTTGGTTAAAAGTCGCAGCGGGTTTAGCCGCGGTGCCTTCGGAATTTCGACAGGAGGCTTCCCTGTGGCGAGTCTTCTTTCCAGAACGGTCATTGGGGGGGCGCTTCGCCACGACCTTATTACATGTGTCGAGACAGGCGTGACCGCTTTTCGTTATCACAAAAAACCAAAGTAACAAGGGGAACGGTTGAACAAGGAGATTCTCACAACTCATTCTGGCCATTGAGTTTTCCGAGTGGGACCTGACTTACGTAACTTGAGTGTCCAGCTAGATATCGGCTAAGTTCTGGCATAGCGCGCGGACCCGCACTCGGGCGCGGTGTTGCGCTTTTCTCGGGAACCTGGAATGACTAGAGAAAGACAAGACGGCTTCACCTTGCTGGAAGCACTGTTGGTAGTTGCCATCGTATTAATCGTTGGCGCGATCACGGCTCCGCAAATATTTCAGATTATCGACGCCCAGAAGCTACAGTCAGCCGCTCAGAGTTATGCCGGCCTCATGCAAGTGGCACGGACTCGATCCATACAAGACAACCAGGCTTACCAGGTACTGAGTGCTGTGAATAACGGCGCGTCCGTAGCCTATGTCGATTTCAACGGAAATAGCCAGTGGGATCCGCAGGAGCCCGCGGTGCAGATGCCTACCCCGATCGACATCGCGCAGACTAATGCGCCACAAGGCGTGCAGGGCTTCGATACCGTAAGACCATTGAACACAATCCCAGTTCTCAATTTAGCAACGACCCCATCGATGGTTAATACTTCCGGTCTGCCGAGCCCGGGTATCGCGTTCAATGAGCGTGGACTTCCGTGTCAGCGTACAGCGGTCACTGCCCCCTGCAACAACATATCCACTGTCATCACGGGCGGCGTTTCGGTGGCAACTCCGGTGGCTTGGGTTACATACCTGCGATGGACGAGGCGAAATGGCAGTGGATTTGATTGGGCAGCCGTAAGCGTCAGTCCTGCAGGTCGCATTAAAACATGGCGATATCAAACTGACAACGGTGGGAGCTGGCAATGAAGAGAAATATACATTTCCGCTCACGACGGAATCGACAGGCCGGATTCAGTCTGATTGAGCTTCTCGTCGCGATGTTCATTCTTGTAATCGGAGTTCTCGGTGGGATGATCATCATTCTCACCGCGATCGCTAATAACGCGCGCAGCCGGTTTGACAGCACCGCCGTGACATTGGCGCAGAGCACGATGGACCGCATCCTTGTACTATCCGCGTCTTCTACTGCTCAGAGCACCTCCGTGACCGACTGCAAGGGAGTCGTACACGTGATGAACACGACAGGATCGAATGGGGGATCTGGCGCGCCGCTCACATCGCTTGCAGTCGATAACGGCACCCAGATGATTGACTTCACTCAGGCTCCGGTTAACGGCTACCAAATGAATTACACACTGTGCGCGACCGGGGCGGCGGGGACGATTGGTTATGACCAGGTCTATGACGTCCGCTGGCGCATACGTAACATCGTCACTGGAGGGAATTCACAGATAGTGAGTGTCGCTGCAAAGCCTACCGGTGAAAACGCAAACGGAGCGAATCAAGCGCGTTTGTTCAGCCTACCGGTAACCCTGCGTGGAATAAGAGGCAACTGAGATGACGCGATCTGAAAAAAAGCGGAACACACAGGCGGGATTCTCGTTATTGGAGCTCGTCATCAGCATTTTGGTTTTGGTAATCGTAATGGGCGCAATTTTCCACCAGGTAAACAACATTCAGAAGACTACGAGCACGGAATCAGCAAAACTGGATCTCACGGATCAGAATCGACAGTTCGCAGATCAGTTCGCGCGCGACGTCCACATGTCTGGTTATCCCGCGCCGAAGATCTATTCAAACTACCAGGGGCTGACAGATACCAGCGCAGCCTCGGGACTCATCTTTGCATCAACTACAGACCTGATCTTTGAAGGTGACGTGTACGGAAACGGGACAATTTTTCGGGTAGAGTACAAGTATTTTCCCAGCGATCCCGCTGACCCTAATTGTCCTTGTATACGACGTAGCGTCACGGCAAAAACAACGGCTGATCCGCTAACCGGCTACCCGAATCCTGTTTACTACACAGAAGTACAAAACGTAATTGATCCGACAGGAATGAGTGAGCCGCTGTTTACTTACTTTCAGGCTAGCGGCGCTGAAGTATTAGTAGACTCTAACGCCTGCAGTGCACCATCTCCTCTTGGACCTCCGCCGGCGCCTGCGGTTGGTTGTGCCGATATTAAGAACAACACTCCCGTGATCCAGCAGATCGATGCAATTAAGGTCAATCTAAATACAAGATCGAAACAAAACGATCTACAAACACAAAAGCAACAGGTTTACTCCCTCTCTGCCATTGCGGAACTGGAGAACTAACCCGATGAGAAAAAAGAGCGACAGTCACTCAGAACACGGCATAGCTTTGCTGCTTGTGCTGTTCGCGTTGGTTCTGGTGTCGGCAATCGGGCTGGCAATGATGTTCGCAACGAATAGTGAAACCACGGTCGGTACCGGCTATCGCCAGAATAACCTTGCTTACTTTGGTGCAAGAGCTGGACTCGAAGAAATGAGAGATCGTATCCGTGCGAACGCGCCGAATCCTTTGACTCTGCCGACCGTCCCGATCGGTCAACCTAATGGAGTGCTATACGTACTCAATCCTGCAAACGGCGAAGTCGTGCAGCCATGGAGTCCCACGCTTGCAGGTGGAGCGCCAAATCCATATTTCGATGACGAGATATGTCACGAGGTGAATAGCACGGCCATCATCGCAGGCAGCCCCGGCACGTTGGGTGTTCCGTGCCCCACCGCTGCAACCTCTATACCTGCGGGAACCACCTGGTACGTACAGCCGGCGCCCACAGCGCAAGGGATGCCGGGCGGCCAGGTTCTTAGTTACAAATGGACGCGCATTAACCTGAAGATGAATGAGTCCGCTCAACCTTGGTGCGTGCTCGGGAGTGGCAACTGCGGCCATCTACCCTACGCTCCGTACTCGCCGGGAGGACCGCGAGCAGATCAGGTTTGCTACAACGGCAGCAACGAATTCGTTCTTGCAGATGTACGGACTCCAATTGAGGTTCCGGGACTTGTTCCAGGACTCCGGGAGCGTGCCAGCCTGCCATCACAATTGGCAGCGGCAATGGCAATGTTTGCTGGAGGATCAACCGGAAACGGCAATAGTTCTCACTCTAGCGCCACGACAACCTCGGGAAGTTCCACTTCGAGCAGCACCTCAACTTCAAGTTCAACCAGCGGCAGCGGCAGCAGTAGCAGTTCAAGCAGCACAGGTAGCTCCACGGGTCTAATTGGAACTGGCTCGACTACTGGATCGCCGGCGCCGGCATGCGGCACAAGTGCCCCTGCCTTGCCGGGTACGCCTATCGGTGTCGGCGCAGGCCCTATGACGGCAAACCAATGCTCGGACTTGGATTCTCAACCGGTGTACATGCTGACAACGCTCGCAGTAGCGCCAAATGCTACTTCGCCGAATAAAGCGACGCGAATGATCCAGTATGAAGTGGCGAAGGTCGCGATACCCCCCATGCCCGCGGCGTTGACCGTGGCGGGGCACGACCCAGTGATTAGCGGCCTACCCGATTCGAACAACTTAACCATGACTGGAACTGATAGCTGCGCGTCGCCTGGACCACCAGTACCCGCAATCGGAACAACCACTGACGTGGGTCTGAACGGCAATACTGCCGCGCAACAGGCAACCCTCGCACGAAACACGGTGATCAGTCAGATTCCTGTCAATCGATATGGCAACTACACTGGCGCCGATGCCTGTGGCGGCACTCAGCCCGACGTACAGAACGTGATTAACACCTCAAATTCCCTGTACTCGACACCGCAAGGCTTGAACGCAATTGTTCAAGACGTACAGAACGTCGCGACTCAAACCATTTCCGGCAACTATACAGGCGTACCCGATCTAGGCAGTACTTCGAGCCCGGAAGTGACAGTGGTCGATGGCAATTTGACGTTGTCAGGAGCTACCACCGGGGCCGGGATTCTGTTGGTTACCGGCACGCTTACCTACAGCGGCAATTTCACCTTCAACGGCCTCATATTGGTAGTGGGCGCCGGGGTTATGCAAGCTAGTGGCGGTGGCAACGGCAATTTCACTGGAGGTGTTGTTGTTGCACAGATTGGCGACAACAGCGGATGCGCGACAGGAACAAATCCTTGCTACACAACGAATCCCACAGACGCGAACCTGCTGACTCACTTAGGTGTTCCGACAGTCGGCTGGAATGGTGGTGGAACCAACTCACTCACGTTCAACAGTTGCAGTATCCAGTTGGGAATGAACTCTGCGAGTTTCGCAGTAATTGCGCGCCGAGAAATCATCTACTGATGAAAATTTCTAGTAAATCAGCGCAGCGTTAACCCGCTGCGCTTTCTTTTTTCTTTCAGTAAGTTTTGGTCAAGGTGTGAAGAGAACTCTCCAATCATTGAAAAGAGTTGTGTTGCCGGGAACCGATCACGAAATCAAGATCTCCGGCCTGACCCCGAGTTACGGGTGTAAAAAGCCTCCCGCAGAAACTCGACGTGATGGGATTTGGCTGCGGATATCGTTGATGGCTCTCGTGGTGCTTGGCTCTGTAGTTCGCATCATCGCGGTTTTTCAACACAATCCTCTTGAGATTCAAACTACAGATCCTGGACGTTGGTGGTTTACGGCAACCCACCTCTCGACTCTCCAGCCAATCGCCGCAATTGACCCGTTCGGCTATCAGATTTGGCTAGGAATGATCGCCGCCGTTACCGGCGGCAGCCATACTGCCATCGCGGTTCACAATGCCATCCTTTCGGTGCTGACTCCCTGGATCTGGCATCGCTTTCTGAGAGAGCTAACAGGAAATGAAGACCTTGCTCTCACTGGCTGGGCGGTTCTCTGCGGCCTGCCTTCCTGGATCTCTATCTTCTCCTACACGATGAGCGAGACCCTGTTCCTGCCCTGTATGGGTCTGGCTCTTTGGTTCACGATAAAGTTCTTTCGCACGCGCTCGAGCATCGCCTGTTTGGCTTGTGCTGCGTCTTGGGCATTCGCGTCATCCCTACGAATCTACGCGCTGCCGTTTGCTATATTCCTGCTCGCCTTGGGTCTATACAGGAGTTCGCAGAGAGCAATTAAGGTCGGCTACATAGTGGGTGTGTTTGCCCTCTTTATTGCACCTCTGTCATTTCGAACGCACCGCCTCCTGAACGTATGGGATCCCTTTGGATTTCCGGAAATGAACCGCATCTACATGGCTTCAGGAAAGCGGACTCTTCGCTTTGATATTTCCCGAGATAACGGCGCATATCACTGGACTTATGAGTTTGGTTCTCCTGCTCTCTACGAGGAACCGCTCGAGCCGATATCGACCTGGCATTCAAGTCGAGAGGGGATCGTGTACTTCTCAATCGATGAGGCCCATGGGCGAGCGGACTGGGAGCGGGCATTTCAGGCTTCGGCGGTCTCGTGGCCACATCGATTATTGCTGCGAGGAGAGAATTACGTATTCTTCAATTTCTCTCCATCCTGGCCTGATAATAATCCCGACAGGATGTGGGACAGAGCAGCCGTCTCGATGCGCTGGATGTGGGCGCCTTTGGCTCTTCTTGTTCTTCTCGCAAACATCTACTACAGAGACCAACTCGCCGGGGCCGAGGCGCGGGTATTCGCAGTTCTGACGGCAGCGGCTTGGGCACTTACGCCTCTTGCGCCGGCGATTATGGAGGGGAGATATCGCAAGCCTGTCGAGGGCCTGCTCCTGATCAATCTGCTGTTGCTCATCGCCTGCCGCCGACCCACCGAGCCGATTGAGGAATTCGATCGAGCCGAAGACAGACAGGATTTGCTCGTGGTCACTTAGTTAGGGGCTGGCCCTCACTTCAGAGTGGCAGATTGCCATCCAGCCGCGCTTGGCCTGCTGCCAAACTGTGGTCATGTAGTAGCGCGCGGGTGAGGATGAAGACTTAGTCTGGAGTGTCGCCACATAGCTGACAACCATGTCAGCGCCTTCGGGATCGACACGCAAATCTGCGATATCGATGTGCTTCAGATTGAGCGCGCGGAAATATTCAACCGCCTTATCGCGGGTCGCGATACCAGCCGGGCTGGTGAGAGTGTAAATCGGGGCCATTCGACGCTCCGCCACCGTAAAATCCGCGTCTTCGATCGCCTTCCAGAACAACCGCTCGTATGCTTCGGCGCCGGTTGCGTTTTTCCAGGATTGAAGACGGGGCGGTTTGCCTTGGGTGCAACCCACCATTAGAGCTGCCATACAGACCGGCGCCATAAATTTGAGTGCGCGCATTGGTTAGCATTCTATCGGTAGTGATTGGCTCTCGAACTATAGAGAGACTTCAACGACCGTCGGGAGCAGTATCCAGGGTGATTTCTACTTGGACGGGTGGCGCTCGCTACACTTATTGGTATTTCCCGTTTGGGAATCAAACCAGTATGGTTTCGAGTTCGGAAACCGATACGGAGGCAAAGTCCGGAACTACGCGGACCGCTCCAGCCCGCAACAGTTCGGCTGCGCGTGCAGCTTCAGTCACTCCCAGGCAGCGGATCCCTGCTGCTTTTGCTGCCTTTACACCGGAAACCGCATCCTCACACACCAGAAGATCTTCACGTCTGACGCCGAGCTCCTGGGCGGCCCTGCAGAAAACCTCTGGGTCCGGCTTTCCATGCGTGATGTCGTCAGCGGTCACGATGGATTCAAATCGATCATGGATTTTGAGTTGATCGAGAATGTAGCGCACGCGGCTTTGGCTTCCACACGAGGCAACGGCGACCGCAATTCCCTGGGTCGTAAGCTCCTCAAGCAGCTTCATAACACCTGAGATTGGCTCGATATTCATTGCTTCTTCCCGAAAGAGCATTTCTTTCTGATGGCCAAAATCCTTGATCTCGGAATCGGGCAGATCGCCGAGGAAATGCCGCAGGATATCCTCTTTCTTTCTTCCGTCGAGCACAAAATCGAGTTCCCGATCTGAAACTTCGACCTCCAGCATCTCAAAAAACTTGCGCCACGCACGTTTGTGGATGGGATGGCTGTCGATCAGCACTCCATCCATGTCGAAGATCACTCCTCTAAGCATTTTGCTCCTGCGTGATCTGCCTGTTGGCTCGCCGCCAGTTCTCCTGAGCCGATCGATAGTTTTCCATGGTACCAACATCAATCAAGTAGTCATCAATTTCATACGCGGCCAACCTGGCAATGTGCGGTAGTACGTCAAAGCCGATGTCCACAGGAATGCGATCGGGAATCGTATCCAGAAACTTTGAGGCCGTTAGCAAAATTCCGGAGAAGGCAAGATTGCCCCTGGGAATCTTCGGCTTCTCGATGAATTCCATGACCCAGCCATCGTCGTCCACTTGCACGATGCCGCATCGGGAGGGATCCGGAACACGATATACACCGATCGTCGCTTCGGCCCGCATTTGTCGATGACGTTGCAACAGCCGATTCAAATCGACATCGCTCAGAACGTCCGCATAGAAGATCCAGAAATCCTGCTCGTGCGCTACCCAGGAACGATTCGCGCGAACGGTTCCGGCGCTTCCAAGTAGCACTGGCTCATCGGAAACTTGCACGCGCACGTTGCAAGAGGAGTTCTTCTGAAGAAACTCACGCACCTGATCAGCATGCGAATGCAAATTGATCAGAACCTCTTCCACACCGAATTTCTGGCAGCGCTCCAGCCAAATCTGGAGCATGGGAATGCCCTGCACCGGCAGCAGGCACTTGGGTACCGTGTCGGTGAGAGGACGCAGCCGCGTACCATGGCCGGCTGCGAGCAAGAATGCCTTTCTCGGATGAGAAATCATGAGCGAGAAAACGTGGCCGCTGACGCCTGAGTCTCCAAAGGTTCAAATGTCCACTTCATGCCGCCGCGCTCATCGGCATCGATGAAGGGATCGTCGACCACAACTTGCGCGCCCTGGAAGTCGAATTCGAAAGTCATTTCGCGCGCGCCAATCTGCGCGAGACGGCTGCGAACTTTTTCTTGAACAGCTTTAGGACAATACAAGAGCAAGAAACCGCCTCCGCCAGCACCGGTGATTTTGCCGCCAAGAGCGCCTTCAGCGCGAGCGGCTCCGTACATTTCATCGATCTTGGAGGTGGAGATCTTCTCGGAGACCCGCTTCTTGGCCTCCCACCCCTTGTGCAAAAGTTCACCGAACCGATCAAGGTTGCCGGCCTTGAGGGTCGCCAACATGGTGTCTGCGAGTTCGCGGATTTCGTGCAAGCTATCGACGGCGGGGCCGCTTCTCGTCTTCGTCGAATGCTCTTGCTCCTTCAGGATGGTCCAGGAATGATGAGCAGCGCCAGTGAAGAACAGCAACAGATTCGATTCAAGCTCCCGGATGAGCTCAGGATCAAGATTGATAGGTTCTACGGATACGGATTCATCTTCTGCGAATCGAATGAAATTCACTCCGCCGAAAGTAGAGGCATACTCATCCTGCTTGCCAACAGGTTTTCCGAGGACATTACGGGCAACGTGGAACGCACGCTCTGCCAATTCATATTTTGATAACGGAATGCCGAGATAGGTGGTGAGCGTCTTCAGCACATTTACGCAGACGCTGGCGGAGGATCCCAACCCGGTTCCCGGTGGAATCTCGGAGGCAAGAAACAAGTTCACAGATACTGCACAACCCAACTCCTTCATTACCGAAAGGGGAATTTCGAGATCCGTACCTTTGACGGTCATGCGGGAGATGTCTTCCCAAGTCTCGACGACGCGTAAATCGGACGAGATGACCTGCACTTTGCCGTCCGAGCGCTTTTGCAGGATCGTGTAGAAATGTTTGTTGATCGCGGTGCTAAGAACAGCGCCACCGAACTTTTGATAATAGGCGGGAAGGTCAGTTCCGCCTCCGCCAAAACTAATCCGCACCGGCGTGCGAACGATCAACATCCAGAACCTCCGTAAAAACGCGCTCTCGAGCTTGCTGGCTTTGAACAGCCGAGGCTCGCGGAGTCCATATGCGAATCGCGACGGTCCAAAGCGTTTGAAGTAGCAGCGAGAGGTCCAGTAAAGGCGACCAATGCAGCAGGTATTGTAAATCGAAACGCGCTTTGTCCTCTGACGCGTGTTGCTCGCGCAAACCATGCACCTGTGCCAAACCTGTCAGGCCAGGCTTGGCATTGAGGCGTTGGCGCTGCCACTCGGAGTAGTGCTTCACTCTATCCGGCGCTTCAGGCCTTGGCCCCACCAGGCTCATATCGCCTGCAATCACATTCACAAGCTGCGGCAGTTCAGTGAGGCTTAGCCTCGTCAGCCATAAGCGAACGCCTGAAAGCTCAGCGTCATCGCGATTGACGTTCAAACGCCACATCAGGAACGGATCACCGTGAAGCCCGCAGCGAAGCTCGCGCCTGAAGGGCCGGATGCCAGAGATACTCAGGCCCGCAGCTGCTACGATTATGATCGGACTTGCAAGCACGGTGAGGACTGTTGCAATTACCAGATCTGCGACGCGCTTGAGTGCCAGAGCCAATTTCTCCGGATGCCGCTCCTCCAGACACAGCATCGGCAGGCCCTCAACGTCGAGAAAACTCGCTTTGGAGAGGTATAGCTCATATCCTTCCGGAACCAGCGAAACCTTGATTCCAGCGAGTCGGCTGATGCGCAGCAACTTCTGGATCTCCGAAGTGCTGACACGCGGATGTGCAACTACCAACTCGTCTACCGAATAATTCTTCAGCAGTTCGAGCACTCCCACGGTACTTGTAGGCTGGCTCTGCTGCGAATGTTCGGCTCCAATGGGACTCACAGGAACGTCGCTGCTCGAATACAGGAACCCAACGACCTTCTTCATCAGTTCCGGATGACGCCCAATCTTTTCCGCGATTTCGCGAGCCACGCTCCCGTTCCCCATCACCACAACCCGCTGCATCGCGCGGTTTCGTGAACGTGAAGCAACGTATGCACGTATTGCGCACCGGATAAGCGCCAAACCCACGAGCAGCAATAGCCCGAAATAGCAAAGCAACAATCGCGAATACCACTGCCGGGTGAGGAATGCTACTGACAACATCACGCACATTAGCAGTGAGACGCCCGTGACTACCTGGGAAAGAACGCGAGGAGCCTCCCATCCGTCAGAGAAGCCATCCAGACGCATTCGCACGAACAGGAGCGCCCAAACCACCATCGCCACGACGGAAGCGAAAACACATTCTGAGTAGCTGATACGCGATGCTGACGCGCCACCATCAGGGCCGTAGCGCAAAAGGTATGAAATCGTTGCAGCGAGAAGTATCCAGACAAGGTCACCCAGCAGGACTGCAGACCGAAGACGACGACTCATCACGTTCGGGGGAGCCATGACAAAAATTCAGTCGCGACAAACAACCGTCACCCACGCCTGCAGGGACGTGAACTCGACCATCTAGGATTGTGTGGTGAACACAAGTCTTTGTCAACCAAAGACTTGCCCTACGAAGCCCGGGCAGCAACCACCTTTTCCGGCGCCTCTGCCGCGATCTGATTCCTTACCAGGGTGAATAAGCAGTGTGCCACGGAGAGGTGCAGATCCTCGATGATTTGCATACTGTCAGAAGGAACAATCAGGCTTACGTCGCACAGCGACTTCATACGCCCGCCCTCGAACCCGCCAAGCCCTATCGTGAGTGCGCCAGCATCTCTCGCCACCTGCAGAGCCTTGAGTACGTTAGGTGAGTTTCCGCTGCAACTGATGGCAAACGCAATGTCTCCAGGCTGGATAAGGCCGCGGAGCTGCTCCGAAAACACGTCTTCGTAGCCCGAATCGTTCGCCCAGGCAGTCAGGACCGCGAGGTTGTCAGTAAGAGCAGTCGCACGAAAGCGCTTCTGGCCGTTTCCACCATCAACGCACGTCCCTTTAGTCAAGTCGCAGGCAAAATGGGACGCCAGCGATGCGCTGCCCCCATTCCCAAAAAGATAAGCAGTTCGTTCTTGCTGATAGGCACGGTACAGCAGGTGTGAAATCAGATCCACCCGATCCCAGGCTAGCGTTGCTGCACACTGTCCCAAATTAGAAAAATATGCAGCAGCATCGTGGATTCGTTCGGTACCAGACACAGAACCTCCGCATAGGGGGAATTTGCGACCTCACGTGCTCGTCAGTCGTTCTGTCCTAACGCGATCAGGTCTTCACGATTTCCACTCTGACCACCTCACAGCTTCAGTAACTAGCTGATCTCTAAGCCTTCCGATGAGAATTATCGTTGTTGCACCAATGTCGCAGCGCGCGTGTCCGCCGATGCGGACGAGCGGTAAGCCTGCTCCCATTCCCATGCGCTCCGCACAATCTGCTCCAAATCTGAGTGCACCGCTTTCCATCCCAAATCTGTCGAAATCGCTTCCGGGCTTGCACACAGCACTGCCGGATCTCCCAATCGACGCGGTCCGACTCGCAACGGAAGATGCTTCCCGGTCACCCGTTCAACAACGCGGCAGACTTCTTTCACTGAGTGGCTGCGCCCGGTGCCAAGATTGAACGCCTTGAAACCGGGAATGTTGAACCGCTTCAAAGCAGCAACATGTGCCTCCGCTATGTCGAGTACGTGGACATAATCGCGCAGACAGCTTCCGTCGGCAGTTGGGTAATCATCCCCATAAATCTCGAAGAAAGGACGCATCCCCATTGCCGCCTGCAAGAGCAGAGGAATGATATGAGTTTCTGGATTGTGTCTTTCCCCGTGTCCTTCGATCGAACCGCAAGCGTTAAAGTAGCGAAAGGCAACTACACTCCAGTCGTACGCTGAACAATACCACTGAAGGACGCGCTCAAGGGCCAGCTTGCTCTCCCCATAGGCATTGACCGGATTCTTAGGATCGTCTTCCTGGGTTGGGACACGTGTGGGATTTCCATAAACGGCTGCGGTCGATGAAAAAATAAAGTTCCGCACGCCGGCTTTGCGCAAACACTCCAGGAACACAATTCCCGCAGCCAGATTGTTATCAAAAAATGTGCCCGGATCTGTCACCGACTCCGGAATCAGAGCCTTGGCTGCAAAATGAAAAACGGCGTCAAAATCGTTTTTCACCAAAAGCCGCATCACGCGATCAGCATCACCGATATCAATCTGGTGAAATTCCGCGCTCTCCGGCACAGCCTCAGGATGGCCCGCAGAAAGATTGTCAATTACCGTGACGGCGTGGCCCCGCTGGATGAGCTCGGCGCTGCAGATCGAACCCACATATCCCGCGCCACCCGTAACCAGAATTCTCAGCATCAATATGCGCCCGTTCCCTTCAGCACTCGTATTGGCGTAAGCAGCAACAGTTTAAGATCGAGAGCCAGGCTCCAGTTCTGAATGTAAAAAACATCCATTCTAACGCGCTCAGCATAATCGACTCGCTGGCGTCCGTATACCTGCCAGTATCCAGTCAAACCCGGCTTCACAGACAAAAGTAGCACTTTAAAATCGCCATATTTCTCCAGCTCAGGAGGAGAAATCATACGTGGTCCCACGAGACTCATTTCACCCCGGAGCACATTGAAAAGCTGAGGGAGTTCATCGAGGCTGAATTTCCGCAGCCAGGCTCCAATTCGAGTCACACGAGGATCCGCAGTCAACTTGAAATTTTTCTCGAATTCCTCACGAAGCGCGCTGTTCGTCGCCAGGATCGCATCTGCATCAAGCCGCATACTGCGGAATTTATAGGCGTCGAATCCTCCTTTAGAACCCACAACGCGTCGACGGTAAATTATGGATCCGCCGTCATTCAGTCTCACCATGATTGAGATCAGTAAAAACAGTGGACTCAGCAGGATCAGAGCAGCGAGTGAAGCAACGACATCGAAACAATGCTTGATTGAAACGCCGATGCGACGACGCTGCGTGCGTTTGGCTGAATTGCGATGAGGCAGAACTTGTAAGCAGGACTGACGTCGCGGGCGGGCTTCGATGAACATTAGCAGGGACTCTTGTGTCGAGCGAAGCCACCAAAAACGCGACTTCTGAGATATTCCCGACGAGGAGCATCATCGCATAGGTCCTCAACGTAACTGACGCACTTATCAGCTATGGCCTGCTTACTGGCAAGCGGCATTCTGAAATACGACTCGATCGTTTCGGGAAATTCATCTGGATGCCTAACAAAAACGCCTTCTTCAAAGATCACTTTACACCCAGGTAGACCAGCCGCGATCTGTGGCGTCGTCACAATCGGAACCCCGACAGACAGTGACTCAAGGGCTTTATTAGAAATGCCGGCGTTGAGTTCTACAGGGAGAATGCTCAAATCTGTTGATTTAAGATGAGCGGCAATATCATTCACATAGCCCACGAACTGGAATTCTGGATACATCTTCTGGACCTTGTCAGCTCCTGCTCCGGCAACAATCACCTGATAATCCGAGCTGTTTAGTTTCTTGAGGATGTTTCGGAGGAGTCCTAATGCAGCAATGTTTGGTGAATAGGTTAGTTTTCCGTGAAATGAAAGAACCCTAGGGTCATTTTCGATAACCCTCCGCCCACTCGGCTGAACGCTCGGCCCGCAGTGTACTACGACATCAATAGGGGTGGTTACTCCTACAGATCTGAGCCCGCTCGCTTCCCTGTCAGCAGTGCACAGAACCCGCGTAGCCAAGTTGCAGGCCTGTCGTTCGTATCGTTTGACGTTGAACGAATCTAGTTTAAAAGCCCATTTCTTCAATCCTGCTGACGCTGCAGCCAGCTGAGGGACTAAGAGCGAGTAGCAGTCCTGCATATCTAGAACCACGAAGGGATGTCTGACATTCAGATCCTGCAATGGGATTCGTTCAATGTAGACAGCGTCATATGTCGACAGGTCCGTCGCCGCTAAATGTCTGACCAATTGCCGCGAGTGGTAGTACTGATAAACGATAGGCTTACCCAGAACGCATCCAGCCGCGACCCGAGGCACACGATGCCAAGCTCGGTTTGGGAACGACCTCACGCTTTTAAGCTGAACTTCTTTGGGTACGACAATTGGATCACCATCATCGAGATATAAAAGATCGATATCGGCAAACGAGGAGATGTCCGCTAACATTGAGACGGTTCGCGGGCGAAGAGGATTGGGCGGATACGGAACAACGGCAAGAACACTTAGCCTTCCGCTCTCGACAATGGAAAGAGCCTTCCCGTTTGAGATCATGCTCTCGTCGAGAAGCGACGCCATTTTGTGCACAGTCTTTGAGAAAACCGTCATACCTCTTCCCCGACGCGTTGGCGCAGCGACTCGATTCGAACTGGGCTATTATAGTCTCGACCGTTCACGATCGTCATTGGATTTCTTGTTGTCACTCGGGGCGAAGACGTATTTTCGGAGTGCAGGGTTCGACAGGTAGTTACCAATTTTGTTAATCGATTGAAGTCGCGATGCTTTTTATCAGCATACTGAATTATCACAACGCTGCAGCCACGGCGCAATGCCTCAATGGCCTGAGTACTGTTTGTGAGCGACTGGACTTTCGTATCATTGTTGCAGATCACTCAGCCACATCCGAGATCGAAACGATCACGTTAGGCATTCCTCCAACCCTGGCAAAGAGGTCTGAGTTCTATCACCGCCCGAGTAACCCCGGCTTTGCACGCGGACATAACGGTAACTTCGCCGTTGCTCGTCCTCAACCCGAAGACATTTTTCTTATTCTAAATAATGACGTCTACTTTCCCGATCCTTTGATCTTTGAAGACATGATTATGCACTGTGCGCCACGTACGATTTTAGGGTCCGTTATTACACGGTCTAGTGACGGGCAAATTTGGTTTGCTGGAGGTCATATAAACCGATTTACAGGTGATGCCCGACCCAGAAAGGTAAGGCTCAGTCGCGCGATTGTCGAGACGGATTTTCTGTGCGGCTGCTGCATCATGATGCGGGCTGAGGTTTTCAGTGCGCTAGGAGGATTTGACGAAACATTTTTCATGTATGCCGAAGATCTTGATTTCAGTGTGCGGGCTGTGCGCGCGGGTTTTCGACTGAGAGTTATCAACCGCGCGTTATCCCATGATGTCGGCGGCCATCTGAATGGACAATACTCCGACGTTTTTTTGGGCGAAAACACAAAGAATCGCATAATCTGTTTAGAACGACATCAGCTAGGGCTTCCCGGGATTAGAGAAGCGATTTTCTTCGGAATGTACTTGATCGGCCGCACAATCCAACTGTTGATGTTCTCTACATCGCCCATACATCAGATAGGTGTCGTACTTTCCGGCTATAGGGCTGGCTGGAGGCGGAGAGCGACCCTTCCGTTACCTATGTCGGAATTTAAATTGAGTGCGCCTGTTAATGAGGTGATACAGACCTAGGCCAACCAAGAGACATAGATAAAAGACCCATAAAACTGCCAGAATCACTGAACAACACAATGACTCCCGCGCGCAAGCAATACGAAGGTGTAGATAGGCCGGACCGTTTAGTGGGCCAGACCACGTATGATGATAGGCCTTTTTACGTTGCAATCCTGGAACGCGTGGCGAACGGATTCCGGTCAAGGAGGAAACGGCTATTTTCAACAATCGTGACTACTCCGACCCATGGGCGAATTCTGGATCTCGGTTGTGGAAATACACAACACGCGTGGTTTTCCGGAGTTCCTGGCGTCATTGGTTTCGACCTGAATTGCGGAGAAAGGCCTTACCCATTGTTCGTATGTGGCGATGCGGCCGCTCTTCCGTTCTCAAATAAGAGTTTTGATCTGTTATTCTCTAATTCCCTACTCGAACATTTGCCGACATGGGACCTTCAGAAACGATGTGCGAACGAGATAGAGCGAGTCGCTCTTCGCTATTGGGTGCAGGTTCCACATAGGCATTTTCCAGTAGATCCGCACTACTTGATTCCTTTTTTTCAATACCTCCCTGAGAAAGTAATGCGGTGGTGGGCGCGTCATTTTCCTCTGGGATGGCACCAGAAGAATACCTACTTTGAATGCGTGAACTGTCTAACTTGTAAGCAAATGACTGATCTTTTTCCTGGAGCTCAGATCATCCGGGAGAAAGTAGGACTTCTTACGAAGAGCCTTATTGCATTTCGCGATTACGACCACTAGCGCAATCCTTGCATCCGTGTTCCATCCTCCAAAGAATGCGTCTAAGCTGCGTGCGCGGAAGCTAAGAGTTCTGTGGGCCGTTCGCTGTAGTAATCGCACAGAAACCAACCCGCGATAACATAAAAGATAGAAAGGCTGACGACATTAGCAAACGCGCTATCTACGACAGACGCTGCTAAGAAACAGATCGCAAGAACACAGGCAATGCAGCTTATTGCGGATTTGCGATTGCACTTCGCGAAATTCCGCACAACGAGCACAAGCAATGCCATTTTGAGCAGAACGATTGGCAGGCCCACCAGCAATCCGAATTCAATCAGCATTGCAAGCCATAAACCATCCCCGATCAACTTGTTCATCTCTTCGTTTGGTCCATTCTGAGTTCCCGGACCGGTACCCTCAATTGGATAATCTCGCAACGCCCATCGTGGCGCATTGTGGAGGAAGGTTATGCGATCCTCATTTGACGACTGAGTCACCGTATCTGCAGCCAAGAAGATTGTTATAAGGTCTAGCTGCTGTACTGCGATCACAACCAAGAGCATTCCCATAGCCAGAGGTATAAGTCGTTTTGGTTGCCTAAATAATCGACTGAATGTTGAGCGCCTGACGGATGAGATAAGAACGCAAACAGCAGCGAAGATGAACACGCGACTGACGGCAAGCAGGATTCCTCCAAATCCAACCAGCACCATAAAAACGGCAAGCTTCGATCTTCGCTCTCGCGCAATGTAGAACGCGCAAACAAACACGATAAAGGAGAGAAGACCAAAATCTATTTGTGTACCATAGCCGCCAGTCGCTCTATGCGTACCTAAGAACGTCGATTGGAACTCGAAATTGTCGTTGCGGAATAACCACCCATCAAATCCAATTACCTGAAACAAGCCGGCAATACACATCATGATGAACACTGTAGACGACGCTATTAAGGATATCTGCACGTGCTGAGCCCGAACTCTTCGTAAATAAAATCCTGAATACAATAACAAGGGGGCAAGCGCATAAAAATAGATGGCATAAACAGTAATTGCAGTGTTAGTGGTTCCGAGAAACCAATAAGCTCCAATCGCCACTAACGACAATATCAGTTGAGCGGCAATAATCGCATCGACAACGAGAAACCTTGGAGATGGCCGTCCAATTCGATGCCAGAGAAATACTAGGCCAATAAGAGTCATCAGGACGACGAACACAGCAGAAAAAAGAGACCTGTCTATCCCCAGGAGGTTCACGTAAAACTGACGAACGACAAACAATAGTGCCAGTGCGATCGCAACTGCTATCTTCAACGCTCGCATCATCGTCTTAATGCCCCAACAAATCTAGAGCCATACTCGGCAAACCGGAAGAATACCTACCGTAACGTCCGGACATCGATTCCTGAAATACCTGAATGGCGCGCTTAGCGGCCTGAGAGGATAGGGAGGAGCGCACCTGAAGATGAAGTATTTTGGCATCTAATTCGACCTGCTGAGCGTCGCTCAAAAGCGGTGAGATTCTATTCTTGAGAATGAGAAACTTCCGCAAGTCTCCCTTTTTACCCAATATCCGTTGCGCGAGTGCCCGCTCAATGATGTCATTACCGGCAACTCCTCTTACCTGATCTTTGTGAATTCGGTATCTGATCAAGCGCTCGTCAAGGCCGAAGATCTGTCCCTTAATGGAAGCGAAGATTGCAAACCAGGCATCATGCAACCATTCCATGGGTATTGGCAAGGCGCGAGCTGCGAGTTGCCTACGAAAAGCTACCGTGGCACCGGTCACAATGTCACCTCCCAGCAGAATCGAAAACTGTCGTTCCTTTTCTCGAAGCAATCGCGCAACCCTTCTTTGCCCAACCTTTTTCCACAAAGTGGACCTCAAGCGCTGACCCTTCAGGTCGATACAAGTGGCATTTGAGAAGAGCAGCAGGGCTGTTGGAGAGGAATCCAGGCCTTCTCGCAGCTTCATAAGCTTGTTAGCTTCCCAGACATCATCTTGATCTGCCAACATGACAATCTGCCCCGTGCTCTCCCGAATAGCCTTTTCGAAGTTCTTCGCTACCCCTAAGGTCGATTCATTGCGGAGGCACCTCGTGGGGCACCTAGCGGTTTTGAGGAATTTGTCAATGATGCTACACGTCGCATCCGTCGACCCGTCGTCCACAATTATGAGTTCATTCGGTAGCTCACGCTGCGTTGCAATGCTTTGGAGTTGTTCTAGCAAGTATTTGCCACCATTAAAAGTGCATACCACGACGGAAACGGTGCTTTTGGTTTGAATCGCTGATGGCATGACTCTTTGCTACAATTTTCGTACTATGCGACTTGCTAACGCTCTAACCATGCTGCGCTGCTACGCTTCCCTGCCTGGATGCGGCGACCCCGTAGAGTTTTGTTATAAGCATCCAATTCGTCCGGTTCAAGTACGCTGGGAATTTGAGCAGCTAGTCAGCATAATCCGCGACTTGCAACCCTCGACCGCTATGGAGATTGGAACCCATAACGGCGGAACGCTATACCCGCTTTGCCGTCTCGCCGAGCCTCACGCGACAATCATCAGTTTGGATCTTCCCAAAGGGGCTTTCGGCGGGGGTTATCATCCCTTGAAATTACCCATCTATAAGCGTTTCGCTACTCCTTCCCAGAAACTCCATTTTGTGCGCTCAGATTCCCACGCCGAAACCACTCTCATCAAGATCGAGAACCTTTTAGCAGGCCGCAAACTCGACTATCTATTCATCGATGGTGACCATAGCTACCAAGGCGTAAAACAGGATTTCGAAATGTACTCGTCGTTGGTTCGAAGTGGCGGGGTAATCGTTTTTCACGACGTCGCCGAGCACGAACGAGCACAAGACTGCCAAGTCTCCAAATTTTGGCAGCAGGTGAAGTCCCATTATCGACACCAGGAGTTCATCGAAAATCCAGCACAAGGCTGGGCGGGAATCGGCGTTCTATATTTCGACTAGGCTTGGGACGCATGACAATACACCTGTAAAACGGAGCCGCAAAGCGTCTGCTTCAAGAACTAGCGCTGACATGAGCCCGGTCTGCCATCGTCGCGGTTTTGAATCGCGAGGTGAATACTTTTCTTTCTCCCTCTCCGAGCACCGAAGACCAAGCGACCTTCACGAAGGCACAGGCAACGGCAGCGACGAAAATCGTTCGGAACCAGCCGTTCAGAACTAGCGCTACAAGACAGAAACCCAAGGCCACAACCACTCTGTACGAAGCCCTTTGTACCGGTTTCGTACTCGACGGGAGCACTCGCGTCGCTATCAGGCACAACGCAATTCCATCTAATATAGCTCTCGTAAGCCATGCTACCGCGGCGCCCTGGACACCGTACTCCCGAATTAGCAAATATGCGAGACCTAAATACAGTGGCAGTTCGGCAAAGTGCAGCTTTGCCGTTAGATCTGGCCTACCAATGCCCTGGATCAGCGCGAACGGAATCTGAGAAATACTGTTAATGAAAACTCCGAGACATAGCAACTGTAATATTAGCGCACTGTTAGCGGCGAACGATGCCCCGAGCCAAAGCCGCATGCCGATCCGAGCAAAAGCAGCGATGAAAAGAGTAGGCAAGAATAGCAGGAGCATCACATAATTGACTCCGCGATCAAGCAGATATGTAAGGCGTGCTGGATTTTCCGCGAGGCTCGAGAACGCCGGAAAGAGAACTCCTGCTAGAGCAAATGGTATCAGCCAGAGCTTTGTAATCATTTCATAAGGAGTGGTGTAGTATGCGACTGCGGCGACCGACACAATCGCGCCCACCAAGAAACGATCTAAATTGCTCATTATCGGACTAATGACATTCGTTACAGTCATCCATCCGCCAAAGCCTAATAGCAATCTCGCGATAGAGATCCTGACTCGAAAACCGTGGAGCAAGACCGGATATTTCCATAGGACGCAAAGGAATTGAGCGATGCAGGCCAGCCAACGTATTAAAAAAAGGCCTATAACAATGATTACCAGGCTATGAGAGAACACCAGCAGAAGCCACGGAGCGGCAAAAGTCAATATGCCTAGTGGCAGGCGGACGGCAGTCACAAGCGCAAATAGCTGGTTTGCTTCGAGTACACCGCGCAGTCCTGTCGTTAGGATGACAATAGGAATGGACAACGCGAGATACTGAAAAGCTTTTATGGTCTCCGATTGAAGCTGCGGGCTCACCTTGAGGACAGAATGTATCAACCACGAGCTCGCGCCAATCATCACGGCTGCACCCAGAGCTCCAGCCATCAACATCATGAGTAAACCGGTCCAAATCAGTTGCCCCAGTTCGCCTTGTTCTGTGCAGTGAATCCTTTCCGCAACGACTTTCGTGAGAGCTCGACCGAGTCCCAAATCAAATAAGCTAGAGTAGCCTATGATGGCCCAAGCTAAGGTGAGAATCCCGAAACGCTCAACGCCTAGGGCGCCAATAAGCTTGGGGATAGCAAAAAGCCCCACTACCAGAGGCAAGAACTGCGCCAAAAAATTCAGCGCCGTGTTCTTGAGTAACAAGCGACCGCTGGTGCAAGGTTTCGCAAATGGAACTAACATGGAGTGCACAAGACGGCAATCATAAAATGATCAGCGTCGGACTTTAGCCACTTCCTGTTCGGGTTGTTGTTCTGCATCGCGATCTGGAAGTCGAGTCTCTTTATCGCGCCTCGGCTTTAGAGGAAAAGGCCACCGATACATGTGCGAATGCATGCGCATGTCGAGATGATGGACGATGTCGGCGGCCAGGGCGCCGACGGGTGTATGGATCTCAGTTGTCCACACCTGTTCTCCAATAATCCACAATGTTGCGACGATCAAGCACAATATCGTGCCAAATACAACGATGATAAGCCTTGGAGGAAACGACTTCTTTTCTGGAACACTTGGGTGATCCAGAACTTTGACGGTCGGAATCTCTTTTGCTTCTTGCACCTTAGCCAGTTCATATTGCTTAGTAAGAGTATCGAAGACAACCTCTTCGATCTTAACCCTCCGGAACAAGTCAGCGTACCTTACACCTAATAACGGAAGCTGTCGGATGGAAGGGTAGAGCGTGTCGTCAGGTGGTTGTGGATTAGTGTTGTCAATGTTCTTTCCTCCAATCCGATCTAGCTGATCCCGCAGCTCGGCGACACGCGCCTGCGCGGAGCGGACTCGCACGTTATTTGCTGTGTAGATTTGCTGTAAACCGCTCAGCTCCGACTGTGCAGCAATCAGCTGACCTTGCAAAAGTGCCGCAGCTTCCACCATTGCTTTTCCCTGCTCTGGAATGTCGATTGCAGTGTTCTTGCTGGCAAATTGACTAAACTCAACAGAGGCGGCATCCAGATCACGCTTTACCTCTTTAAGCCGCTCCTCTAAAAAGACGCGTTCTCTATGGGCTGAAGACGTAGTGAGTTGCGCAACCAACATATTCAGTTCATCCACATATGCTTGCGCGAGAGCCGCTGAACGCGCGCGATCCCTGTCGCTCACCGTGACGGAAATGATTCCACTTTTTCTGTCTTCAGAAATCTCTGTCCGACTTTCTAATTTCTTACGCGCATCTTCCCAATATCTAACCCAATACACTTTTCGCAGATCAAAACGCCTGACGAGATCGTCCTCAACGGTTCTACTCCTCAATATGCCGACAAATAATTTCCCCGTACTCTTGAAACCAAGCAAATCTCCAGCGATTGATAAACCATCGCTGGATTTTCCGGCAATACCAGCCAGAAGCGCCATTGGATTTGAAGCGATGTCGTCTGGCGGCATTAAGCGTGCAGTCGCTTCGTATTGATTGGGAATCATCCAAGCGACAAGTGCAAAAGCAACCGCAGCCATCAACCCAGCTTTCAAAAAAAGATTGCGACGGCGCCACAACAGTCGAATATTTTGAGCTAGACGTTCCCCGGAGTCGCTCTCCTCGCAAGCCGGATCGGGGAAGTCACGCACTACTAATTCGGGAGCGGATCCGGTGTCTCGAGAAGTTGTGCGCCCGTTTTTATCCACAACACCTCCCCATCACTGCTGCTATACGGTGTATCAAATAGCCTAATGAATACTTCAAAGGTCCTCGACGCAATCTTACTGAGTAGAAGCGGGTCGCCTGCTCTGCTGAGGCAAAAACGTCAGCTGTATCGACGAAGAGAAATTCGTCTGCACTCCTCTCGCGAGAGCTGGGAAGTGCCACTTTTCATACTGCAAACCGGCAGAAAGCATCAGATCGGATCGCACGGCGAAAGTCGCAGTGGCACTTTCGTCCGCGTATCGACCACCCTCAATGAAGTCCTTATCCACTACGGCTGCACGATAGCCCATCTGAATCGTATTTTTCTTTGAGAGCCATACGGTAGAAGTAGCCCGAACGCCATGACCCTCTCGACCGATCCAGCTCCCGAGAAGATTGCCATCGTTAGTGTAGCCGTTGCGGTAAGCGTCATTGAAATAGAAGAAGCCCCGACCGCCTCCAAAACTGGGTATGTCGGTATAGGTGCCTTCTAGCCTGAGATCAACTCGGTTGAGCTTTGGAATCTTGGGCATATAGATCCCGGGTCGCATCGCAGCTGATCGCGGTTGAAACAGTGGAGAAAGTTCGTCTTCACTGAATTCCTCCAGGTAGACAGTTAGCCAATCACGCACCTTCGGCACTCGATAACTGATATCTACAAAGCTCCGCCGATCTCCCGGATCTCCCGCTGATCCCGGCAAAGTTCCGGCCGCAGTATTGCCCGCCGAGAATGTTGCGCGGAGAAACTCGTCAAGGGTTAAAGGTTTGCCATCCCCTCCAAAAATCCCCGTCCGAGAAAACCCGAACTCAAAATTTTCCGTTGGCTTAAACGTGAATCTCTGACCTTGGATAAAAGGCTGTGTCTTCAAATGTGGTCCATATAGCACGCCGTTCGCTACAAGGAAATGCTGATCACTTAGCTGGCCTAAAAACATGTCATATCTGAGAGGACCCAGGAACTTTGACAAAAAGGGAATTTCTACCGGTGATGTATTGCTAAACCGGATCATCCTCAGCGGTTGAGCATTGTCAGTAAGAGCAAAATTGGTATCCGATCCAGGGCCCCACCACAAGCTCTGCTGACCAAGCGTGAGCCGATTTCCGGCGAAATTTAGGCCGACATACGCGTCAAGAATTCTGAACCTGTCCGTAGCCGGAAACTGGTTATCGAGAACCGGCGTGTCGCCTGTGTCGCCGGGGTGAAAAACGATGATATCCGATACATCGATCAAGGCCTTCTGCGCCGCCGTGTAGTCCGGATTCCCCGGCGCATGCTGATACTCCCCCCTGAAATAAAACACGAGTGGACCGGAAGTTGCCCTCGCTGAGAAGCCGGTGATGTTGTTAAAGCCGCGGCCGTAGGGTCTTCCGTAGTCGTTGTAAAGGGTTTGGCCGAAGTGGTAGCCGTCTCGTAGGACTGGGCCGGTGATTTCCGTTGCTCTTGTGTAGACCGACTCCAGCACTGCGCTTCGGTTTTCGGAATCGCCTGCCCAGACGTCTGCTTCGGGTGCGAATTCTCGCTGCAGCTCGTCGATCATCGCTAGAACATTCGCGGGAGTGTCGTCGCTGCTGGCGTTTCCGGCTGCTTCGGATGCCAGACGGGCGCACTCCAGGCGTGTGAAGGGACGCTCGGAATCGAAGTTTGAGTGAATGTAGCCCAGCCCTGCCAGGCGGTCGATGACTGGATAGACCCAGCTCTCAAGTGGAACGTAGGCTGATCCGGAATGCTCGGCATCGCGAGGGCGCTCGCGGATGAAAGTTCCGTATTCGGAGCCGCCGAGCTCGGGATTGTGGTGGTCGCGGTACATTTTCCGACCGATCAAATAGCCGAATGTAGCGCCGACGAAAACGTCTGACGGGAAGTGTTGGCCCGCAGTCAGCCGCGTTACCGAGACTGCTGAAGCCAATCCATATGAGGCAATCTGAATAAACGGGTTTGGGTACTCGTGAGCGATCACGCTGGCGATCGCCCAGCTTCCCAAGGCATGTTCCGAGGGAAAGCTACTGCCTCCTCTTCCTATGTGACCGAAGTGGTCGCTCTCAAAGGGGCGCTCTCGGCCAACAATCCCTTTCAGAGCTGTGCCGACGAGTGTTGCGTTGATGAACGCTTCCCCTGCAAGTAATCCGGTCTCGCGCTTGTGATCGTCGTTAGTGATCAGTCCTAAGCCATAGAAGCCCGCGCCAGCGCCGATGAAGCTGTAGAGTCCGAGATTTGAAATCTGTTTGCTCGTGTCGATATGCGCTGGTTTCACCAGTTGCTTGGAAACGTCGCGATCGGTTGCGATCAGGCCGCCGGTGACTACGCCGAAGGGTAAGATCCAAGTCGAGTCCGTGTCACGCAGCTTGAACGGGCTCTCCCAAATATGCACTTGATCGAAGGCGAGATTGCGGACAAAGTTTCCCTCCGTCGTCGGCGTGCGGCCCGGCTCATAGGTATTGAGGCGGACTTCCGGCTTGACCCCGTTCGCCACACTTCGAAGCTGCTGACAATAAGCATCGCTGCAATCCGTACCGGGAGAAACCTGCGGCGGAAGCACCATGCCTGAAAGAGAGCGAGTGCCGGTCGCCAGCGAAACTGGTTGAAGTGCGCTGTGACCTCCGGCACCGACGTCACTCGCCTGCGATACAGGACTGGATCCGACGACCGGGGATTCGGTCCTGCCGTCATCGAGCCCGTTTTGGGAAGCAGTTGAATTCTGCGAAGTAGTTGGACGGATATCAGAAGCGCTCGTATCACCGGAGAGGCGACGAAGGTGGTCTTTGTACGCCTCTCGGGAGCTGGAATCTGACGAGGTTGATTGCTGCGGATCTGCGGCTTCGGCCTTGAGCTGTTCCCGATATGAATCTGCTGTGGATTGGGCGCCCTCGGCCTGCCCCCAGGCGCACACACTCCAACTCGCCAGTCCTACCGCCATAATCGAGATCCGAAGCCGCACGCGATTAAAACACTCCTACAGCTTTGGCAGTAACCGCTATGGATGAAATTACTTGTGCGGAGTCCAGCAATGTCTTGAAAACCGGCGTCCCTCCCAGCAGCTTTTCCGGAACTACCACGGTATCGCCGGGATGCAGCACCGTGCTGAGCACGTTCTGGTGCCAGAAACCGTCGGTGGTACCTCCGCGCCCGACCAGCGAACCGTCGGCGCGCACAATGAAGATTGCCTTCTTATTCGCCAGCTCAGAGGTTCCGCCCGATTGACGCAAGTACCATTCCGCATTCTTGCCGGGTATATATGTGACCGCCGTCGGATTGTAGACTTGGCCAGTCACCATCACCTGCGTTGGGCGTTTGGGGATTACGATCGTGTCGCCTCTGCGCAGCTCTATATCTTCCGGACCGCCCTGCCACTTGGAAATGTCGCCGTTGATGTGAACCACAAGCCTGCCCAATGGGGGCTCATTCTTCAGTCGGTCAATCAGCTGCTGCTGTTGAAGCGCCGCAGATTGAGAAACTAGCGCCGCCTCAGCTGGACTCGTGCCTGGCTTGTATTTCGGTTGATTCGCGCTTTCTGCCTGCAGACGCGACAAGAGATCGAGCCGATTCTGCTCTTCCATAGTGCGCAGCGAGTCGCGGCTCAGGACGATGCCCTGCGGATATGCATCAGGACCAAATCCGCCCGCGCGTTTCAAAACAGAACTCAAGCGCTCGCCGTCTTTGATTCCGTAGACGCTGGGATGCATGACCTCGCCTTTTACGGAAACGGTCGCACCGATATTGCTGAAGCCCGCGATCGGACGAATCGTAAGCGTGTCGCCGTCCCGAAGTGGAACATCGGCATCGTGCGAGGTGAACGCTTTCGCAATTTCAACCTGCTCGTGCTCGCCCTGGATTTTGGCTCCGTCCTGGACGACGTACCGGGAAAGATCGGCGAGATCGGTATAGGCGCTGCGCTTAAATCCGCCGGCAATGCGGACAAGATCCGTGGCAGTCATGCCATTGCCGAGCGGATATTTGCCCGGCCGCTCTACTTCGCCTTCAATCTTTACCGAGGCAGGATCGGCCTTGGCGAGATCGCGATGAATAATCAGCCGATCGCGCGGCTGCAGCAGAAGGTTGTTGCCGGGATCGCCCTTCAGCGCCGCTTCGAGATTCACGCTCACAACTTCGGTTTTGCCGTTCGCGCGACGGAAGACCTGGGCATCGGAGAGAAGTGCGTCCGGAGCCAATCCTCCGGCGAGATAGACGGCGTCGCGAACATGAAGATCTCCGCTCGTGCGATGCACTCCGGGCCTGCGGACTTCCCCAGAGACCGTCACTTCCGGCGGATCTTCGAAATCGTAGCGGCTGAAAATCCGGATCGTATCGAGCGGCTGAAGCAGGAGGTCTGATTTGGGATCACCCTTGATCGCGTCATCAAGATTGAAGGCCAACACGGTAGGGCGAAAATCCGGCGCTGATAGGCGAATAACTTCCGCGTGCCGATGGGACGGCTCGGGCAGCATGTCCGCGTACGAGTGCAGCAGGTCGGAGATCTTCATCCCCTCGTGATAACCGTACTTGCCTGGGCGGAAGACATGCCCATCGAGATACACAGCCTGCTGTGCATAGGGAAGAATCGGGAAGATCCGAATACTATCTCCGTCCTGAACTTTAAATGCCGAGAGCGCTGCGTCGACTTTGGTAGCTCCCTCAGCCTCGGGCAAGTCCAGGCTCAGCATTACGCGCTTGTCGTGAGCCTGCACGCGCTCGATTTCGATATGACGCAAAGCTGCCGAAGGCAGCACACCACCGGCGAGCTCAAGCACTTGATCGAGAGAAGTTTCATGCAGTAACTCGTAGCGTGCCGGACGGCGCACCATGCCGTCGATCGCAATTTCGGGCTGGGCCGGAGGAACCTGAATGGTATCGCCGGACTCAAGCCGCTTCACCTCGGAATTTACCCCGTGAAGCAGCAAGTCGTAGAGATCAAGCTCTTCAACGAGCTGCTTGCCGCGATAGTGCCGCACGAGGCGCATGGAGCCGCGAGCAGTCGGCCCACCGGCTGCATACAATGCGTTCAGAGGAGTTGAAAGCGAGCTCACGTCGTAAGCGCCGGGGTTGGCGACATCGCCTACAACGTACACACGAACCGTGCGCACGCGAGCGAGAGAGACGTCAGTCTGGACATCGCGAAATTGATCGCGAAGCTGTCGTTGCACCGTCTGCTGCACTTCGCCGAGAGTCTTGCCGGCGACAAGAACGGTTCCCACTTCGGGAAGCGACAGCCGGCCTTCTCGATCCACGACGCGCTGCAAGCGCTGAGAAACCGATCCCCACAGATCCACGTTGAGTCCGTCGCCAGGCCCGATGACGTAGTCAGGGCCAACCGGAACATCCATCGGGAGTTGGTCGAGGTTGCCGGTCCCTTTGGCGAAGACGCTCGCGCCAAATCGCTCCAGCTTTCTACCTTGGGCCGGCGTCTGCTCATACAAGTCGTAGAGCGATGGCACCATTCCATAGGGATTCGGCTGCTTGCGAAAGGCGCGGCCTGAATCATCCATCGCTCCTGAAGATTGCACTCTGGGCGTAGCCGATGCTGACGGCTGATTTGCACCGGAAAGAATCTCTCGCTCCGACGGCAAAGCTGGTTCCGGCGTAATCGAAGGAATCAAAAGCGATGCGTCGGTTGAATTCGCTGACGACGACCTTCCTCCAAGTCCCAGCCCGCCGGATCCACTTCCGCCCAACTGCGCAGATGCAGTCAACAATTGCGGCAGCTCGCTCGGGCTGATGCGCTGCAAATCGCGATCATCGGGAGACAGCGTCGAAGGTCCGCTGTCCGTGAACGGAGAGATGGGAGAGGGGGAGGCTTTTGGCTTCTCGGTAGTGCTTGCGGTTTGGGTTCCAGGTTTTGCCTGGTCGACCGTCATGCCGCGCTGATGGGCTTCGTCGCTCTCAAGCTGCTGCAGCCTGAGTTGGCGCATGCGCGCTTCGAATGCCTCTTCATCGGTAGGGCGAAGAGGTAAATAGTGCCGCTTCTCAATTTCATCGCTCGCGATCTTGCGAATGTTGAGATCGTCGCGAATCAGCGCGTACAAGTCGCTGTCACCGAGATCCTCTTCAGCCAAAAGCCTGCCCTGATCGAGAGCTTTCTGGATCAGCACGCGCTTGACTTGAAGCTTGAGCGCAGGCTCCGATTGCAGGAGTTGGATGATGACGTCAGAAGTCAGCGCAGCATCGGCATCTGGAGTCCTGCTTGGCGTCTGGCCGACCGAGTGATAAGCCTGCAGCGCGGCATCGCGATCGCGAGCTTCCGCGTACGGATCCACATCGTTTTGAGCAAAACAGGAACAGGTAAAAAGAAAAAGAGCCAGAGAAATGGAGACAGCAGAGGCGGGGGAGAATTTTTTCATTACACCACTCGCGCAAAACAGACGCGCGTTGTTTCCGCACGTGAATGAGACTGCAACCTTCAACAGCTAAACCCTTAACCGGATTAGGGTTAATCAATAGGTGAGCTGTTTGAACGTGGGCAGCAGTGTAACACAATAGCGCGCCCAAAAGGCTCCTGAAAGAATTTGGCAATGGCTTTTTTGTTTGCATTTTCCTTCCAGGACTCTCGCCTGCTGGATCAAGCGATCGTCACTAGTCGTTCGGATAAATTTGGAACACCTGAAAAACGCAGCAGGCTCAGGTTCGAGTCAGGACACCAATTGCGAGCGTCCCAAATCGGGACTCCACTTTGGCTTCATACGTGCTCACAGCTTGAGTAACTTCCAGCTTGACAATTTGCAAAATGCGGGATAGCACAGAAGTGTGGGCCTTTTTCCCAATTTCGGAATGTGGACGCGTGCCAAATACCTCTGAATCCCAAACTTGGCGTTAACGCCGAAACGGCTGGGTTAACGCCGTGGAAATTTCGGCGTTAACGCTGTGGAAAAATGGGCGTTAACCCCGTGGAAATTTCGGCGTTAACGCCGTGGTTCAATTCGAGAGCTTTGCGATCGGAATCGAGATGAACAATCGCACAACTCTCATGTTTTGTTTGGCTTGGCTATGGTTATCTGTATCGACAACTGCTCATCTTCAGAGAGCGCCACCGCAGAGTTAAGCGAAGGCCGCGAACCGTTTTTAGAATCCCGCGTTTTCGAGAATTAATGAGATTCTTCCGGGATATCACAAGCTCCAGGATGAGATATCTCATCAGGACTTGATGAGATCTGAATGAGATTAGCCACAGATCGGATGAGATCAAATGAGATTTCATCAACTTTCGGGAACGAGTTGTAGGCTGAAGTCGCAATGAAACAGGCGCTCGTCAAAGCCGGAGCGGTGATAATCCAGAAAGTCCCGGCGCCACAAGTAAGCCCAAAGAACGTTCTTGTGCGCATCCACCACTCGTGTGTCAGCGCAGGTACCGAGATCGCCGGAGTGAACAACTCTGGGCTGCCGCTGTATCGCCGAGCTTTGAAGCAGCGGGAGCACGCAAAACGAGTGTTCGAAATCATGCGCGACCAGGGCGTAAAGCGAACGCTCGATCGCGTTCTGGGGATGCTGAATGCCGGACTTCCGACCGGCTACTCCGCAGCCGGTGAAGTAATTGGCATCGGGTCGGAGCTCTCAGCCTTTTCGGTTGGAGATTTGGTGGCCTGTGCCGGAGGCGGAATCGCAAATCATGCGGAGTTTATCGATGTTCCCGTAAATTTGTGCGCCAAGATTCCTTCAGGCGTGAGTACTGAGGTCGCGTCGACCGTAACCCTTGGCGCTATCGCGCTTCAAGGCGTGCGCCGGGCGAATCCCACTTTGGGAGAGACGATCGCCGTAATTGGACTCGGAGCGCTCGGGCAGTTGACAGCTCAGTTGTTGCGCTTGAATGGCTGCCGCGTGATCGGAATGGACATCAATGCTGAGCGAGTAAAGATCGCCGTTGAGAACGGCATGGATTTCAGCGCCGATCCAACGGCGGACGACTTCGTCGAACAGGTGCACCGGCTTACGGATGGCTTCGGCGCCGACGCTGCGATCATCACCGCTGCCAGTTCGGGCAGCTCGATCGTCAGCGAAGCGATGCAGGTTTGCCGAAAAAAAGGCAGGGTGGTGTTGGTGGGCGATGTCGGTCTCGATCTTAAGCGCTCCGATTTTTACAAGAAAGAGCTCGATTTCCTGATTTCGTGCTCCTACGGACCGGGACGCTATGACGCTACTTACGAAGAAGGCGGTCAGGACTATCCGCTGCCCTGGGTCCGCTGGACAGAGAACCGCAACATGGAAGCCTACTTGGGCTTGCTTGCGAAGGGGCAGATCTCGATTCCCACTTTGGGAATCAGCAAGTACTCGATTGACGAAGCGCCGCAAGCTTACGAAGCCCTGAAGCGCGGAGAAGAAAGGTCGCTGATCGTTCTTCTCGAATATCCCGAGCGGGAGACTCGTCCTGCTCACACCATCTCCTTGAGGGCGCGAACCGCCAGCGAGGGAAAGATCAGAGTCGGCATTGCGGGAGCCGGGAACTTTGCCGCGACGATGCACCTGCCCAACCTCGCGCGACTGAAGGATCGGTTTGAGCTTCATGCTGTGCTCAGTCGTACCGGAGCAAACGCACGCGCAATCGCCGATCAGTTCGGCGCCGCATACGCGACCACCGATTTTGACCAGTTGCTGTCGGACGCAGCGATTGATCTCGTAATCATCGCTACCCGTCACGATCTTCACGGCAGTATGGTTTTGAGTGCCCTCAACGCCGGCAAAGATCTGTTTGTCGAAAAGCCGCTGACGCTCGATCCAGCCGACCTCGACCAACTGCGCGTTTTCTACGAAACGACGACCAATGCTCCATTGTTGATGACTGGATACAACCGCCGATTTTCACCGGCAATGAAGCGAACACACGAAATCCTGCAAACCCGGGTCGCGCCGATGATGCTGAACTATCGCATGAATGCCGGGTATCTTCCCCCAGACCACTGGGCGCATTCGAGTGAAGGTGGAGGGCGCAATCTTGGCGAGGCTTGTCACATCTATGACTTATTCAATTTCCTTACAGGAAGCAGAGTCAGAGCAATTCAGGCAACATCAATCGCGCCGCGGGGCAAGCAGTACTTCAAGAACGAGAACTTCGTCGCAACAATCTCCTATGAAGACGGCTCCGTGTGCACGCTCACGTACACGGCTTTGGGCAGCAAGTCTCACCCCAAGGAGAGCATGGAGATCTTCTGCGACGGCAAGGTGATGTCGATGATTGACTACAAGTCTCTGACGATTGTCGGTAGTAAGCAGCGCGGGTGGACGTCTCTCACGCAGCAGAAGGGCCATGTTGAAGAAATGGAAGCATTAGCCCAGACTCTTCGCAATCAGGCCGAGTGGCCGATCTCGCTGGATCACCAAATCGAAGCTGCGCGCATAGCATTCGAGGTCGAACGCCAGATTTCAGGAGGTTGAGTGCGCCGAACCCAGTTCGACATCTCTGATCGTCACAGGGAGTTCAGGCTCACCGCGTTTTCTTTTGCAAGTACGAAGAACTCCCGACCATATCAGTGAGGTCGGGATTTGTCTCTGGAGTCTCTGCTTCTGGCGACGGTCGCAGCCATTCCCGCCGAATTCGCGGAGGTGTAAGCGGAGGTTGTTGGAGATGAATTGAATGATGGGCGGGTTCGGTTGCAGCAGGAACGGGTGGTGCGTTCCACATCTGAGCTGCCTCCCATTGCAGGCGCTCGTGAGACGAATAAATAAGACGTTCTTGTATCGAGGATCGCATGGGAGTAGCCGAAGCTGACGATTGTGCGAAGCCGAGGCCGCTTATCAGAAGACAAGACACTAAACAGCTCACGCGCATCGGCATGCAAATCTGCTCCCGGCAACTCGAACGAACACTTACTCGATTGGGTGGCAGCGCGCACTCGCAGGTTGTCAGATCCTGAGCGCGCGCGCAGCAAAATCGCGAGCCGCACAACAGAACTCCGCGATCAGGCTGCCGATCAGTTGTGTCCTGAGTTGGTGAGCGATAGTAGCACTGGATTCGGCGAAACAGAATCAGGAATTCGCGTCGGCGCCCCACACGAAAGTGCAATGTGCGGTGTCGTCCTTAGCTGAGCAGTTCCTGTTCCCGCTTCTTGATGTCCGCCATGGGTCGAAAGCCAAACCATTCCCGTGACGATGCTGGCAGTCGCCAGAGTTTTGACCAGCAGCGTGCGGCCGGAGAAGTCCTCAGAGAGCCATTGTGGTCGCAACTTGGTGAGCAGCAGCGCGCCTATGAAGATGATCGCGAAGCGTACGCCGGAGATCGCGTCCACAATCGCCGGATGCGTGAGGCTGATGGCGTAAAAGACGAGAAACGATCCCACTCCATCGATGAAGCGATTCACGAAGTACCAGAATTTGCTGCGTGGGGTCGCTTCTTCGGAGTGCTTGAATATTTGAATTCGCCACTTCGGGCGAATCAGCAGCGCGAACGCTGCTACACAGGTCCCGAGAGTGAAAAACACGTATCCAGTAACGAAGTTTGTTTCTTTGAAAACGATTCTCTGCAGGACGTTAACGAGGCCAAACAATCCAGAGGAGAGGGCCATGGGAACAATCATCCGGCGAAAGTTCATCTCCTCGGCGAGGAACATGAGAAATCCGCCTGCAGTGAGCAAACCAAATGCGATGACTTTTCCTCCCGCGAATGGTTGACTGAGGAGGAAATAGCCGATGACGGCAGTAGCAACAGGACTGAAGCCGCCGATAGCGGCCAGCGACTCGCTGGCTTCTCCGCGTTTCAGGGCGTCGTAATAGAAGTAAACCGCGATCAAATGCAGAATGCCTGTGATGAATCCAAGTCCCGCAACAGAGATGTGGGGCATCTTGAATCCGAACGGGATCAGCACCAGGCCAAAGATGCTGATCGCGCCCAGCCAAAAGACATAGTTCACCAGGTTCTTCGTCTCAGGCCGTTTGAGCAGCACCTTGTCCCAAACCAGCGAGATGCCGATCAGCGTATGCGCGATCAGCGCTATCAGCACTCCCGATTTGAGGAAGGCAAAGTGCATTCGCCGCGCAGACGTAAAGCACAACAGATGCGCTGGAGCGAGGTCGAAGAGGCCCCAGCACTGGTTTATCAGCTTCAATAATACGAAGTAGAAGAATTTTTGATGGTCAAGGCGCAAAACTTCGTTTCGCGCATCACAAATGGGGAGCCGCTCAACTTAGAATAAAAGACATGTTAAAAAAGGTTCGTCTTTTTACGCCCGGTCCTACTCCGTTGCTGCCGGCGGCACAATTCGCCATGGCTGCCGCCGACGTTCATCACCGCACCGCGGAATTTCGCGCGTTATATCAGCGCGTGCTCTCGCAGCTGAAAGACTTCGTCGGAACCAAGAACGACGTCATCATTCTCGCCTCGTCCGGCACAGGCGCGATGGAAGCTGCGGTCTCGAACCTCACCTCGCCCGGCGATCGCATTCTCGTACTCAGCGCCGGCAAATTTGGCGAGCGCTGGACCAGCCTGGGCAAAGCTTTCGGCTGCCAGGTGGATACGCTCACCGCGCCATACGGCCAGACGTTCTCAATCGAAGAAGTCCGTGCGCGCCTCAAGCCTGATGTAAAGGCCGTCTTCATGCAAGCGACGGAGACCTCCACGGGTGCGCGTCACTGCGTGCAGAGCATCGCTGCACTCACCAAAGAGACTGATGCGCTTCTCGTGGTAGATGCCATTACGGGACTCGGCACCACGCATTTCGATGTCGATGGCTGGGGTATTGACGTAATCATTGGGGGATCGCAGAAGGCCGTCATGATTCCTCCCGGCTTGGCCTACTGCGCAGTGAGCGAGCGCGCTTGGAAGCGCATGGAGACGAGCAAGAATCCGCGTTATTACTTCGATTTGCGAAAAGAGCGCAAGTCCGCTTCCGCAGGCGAATCGGCCTATACGCCGGCCGTCGCGCTGATCGCCGCTCTTGGAGCAGCCCTCGACTACATCGCCGCTGGAGCAGGAGGCGATATCGCGGCTGGCCGGGACGCGCTCATCCACAACGCCGAAGTAGTCTCAGAGATGACGCGTGCCGCCATCCAGGCATTCGGACTGAAACTCTTCGCGCCGACCGCGCCCGCAGCAGCCGTGACCGCTGTACTCGCCCCTGAGGGTACCGATTCGGGAAAGGTCGTAAAAGGATTCAAGGAGCAATTCGGTGGTGTGATCGCCAATGGCCAGGGCGAGATGAAGGGACAGCTCTTCCGTATCGCGCATCTCGGCTTTTTCGATTATCTGGATACGATTGCCATGGTCGGCGGCCTCGAACATGTGCTCGGACCGATTCTCGGCCGCGATCTGCTGGGCGTTGGACTGAAAGCTGCGCAAGCGGTCTATGCGAAGCGCAAAGGCACTACGCTGGCGCAATTGCTGGAAGCCGATCAGCGCTGTTCGTGTGGACGAACATCGGAAGTGTGTTCGTCGAGCCTGGCCGTCACTGCCTAGCTAACGTGGAGCCGCCCTCGGCCGGGTGTTTTTCTTTGGTTTGTCATTCCGAACGCCTGCTGTTGGCGTGAGGAATCCCTATCACCTAGAGAATCGTGTTGAGTAGAAAATTATCGAATTTATAGGGATTCCTCTCTCCTGCTCACGCAACAGCACGCGTGAGCATCCGTTCGGAATGACAAGAGTGAAATCCCGGCCGAGCGGGCCGGCAATGTTCTCATCGCCTACATATTGAGGTCCTCGTGAAAATTCTTATAGCTGAAAAAGTTTCTCCGGCTACGCTCAAAGTCTTCCGTGATGAGCCGGATTTCGAAGTCATCACCCACGAACAGATGGGCGATCTTGCAACCGCCGTTCGCGATGCCGACGCCCTCGTCGTTCGCTCCGCGACTGATGTCAACGCGAAGCTGATCGACTCTACACAAAAGCTGCGCGTCATCGGCCGCGCCGGCGTTGGCGTCGACAACGTCGATGCCGAGGCTGCCACGCGCAAAGGCATCGTCGTGATGAACACACCCGGCGCGAATGCTATTGCTGTCGCCGAACACACCATCGGACTCATGATCTCTCTGGCGCGCTTCATTCCCAAAGCGGACCAAACGACGCGAGCAGGAAAATGGGAAAAGAAGTCGCTGCAAGGCACCGAGCTCAAAGGCAAAACACTCGGCATCATTGGACTCGGACGGGTGGGAGTGGAAGTCGCACGACGCGCGAAGGTTTTTGGAATGAAAGTCCTTGCCTATGATCCCTTCGTCGCACAGCAGCTCGCGCGCGATCTCGAGATTGAACTCGTCGGACTCGACTCGCTCTACGGCAGCTCTGATTACATTTCTCTGCATGTCGGCCTCACACCACAAACGACGGGCATGATCAATGCAGCATCGATCGCAAAGATGAAGAAAGGTGTTCGCCTTGTGAACTGCGCTCGCGGCGAGTTAATCGATGATGCAGCACTGCTTCAGGCGCTTAACTCAGGTCATGTAGCCGGAGCTGCGCTTGATGTCTTCTCTCACGAGCCTCCGAAAGAGAACGCTTTATTGTCCGCTCCGAACGTGATCGCCACGCCTCACATCGCAGGATCAACGAACGAAGCGCAGGAACTCGTCGGCGTACAGATCGCGATGCAGGTCAAGGAATATCTGAAGCGCGGAGTCATCCAGAACGCAGTCAACGTGCCTTCGCTCTCCGATGAGGAGTATCGCGAGATGCATCCTTATATCGATCTCGCTGAAAAACTCGGTCTCTTTTTGGGACAACTCAGCGAGGGCAATGTCGAGAGCATCAACCTCGTCTATCACGGTCGGGTCGCAGAATGGAAAACCGCGCTCCTCCGCAACTCCGCACTCAAAGGCGCCCTTAAACACAGCATTGACAGCGTGAATTTGGTGAACGCCAATACCGTCGCCGCTGAGCGGGGTGTTCAGGTGCAGGAGCAGAAGAAGCCAGAGGACTTGAGCGCGGGAAATGTCATCTCGCTGAACATACGCACACAGCACGGTGAGCATCGGGCCCGTGCAGCTCTGCTGCACGGGCGCTACCCGCGATTACTTGATCTGGACGGATTCCGCGTCGAGGCTCCGCTTGAGGGGTATCTCACCGTTTTACGCAATCGAGATGTGCCCGGCGTTATTGGACAAGTTGGAACCGTTTTGGGAAAAAACCAGATCAACATCGCTAACTTCGCGTTGGGACGCAGTGAAGCGAGCGCCAGCAGTGCGGCTGCAAGCACGTCATCGGGAGCGGCTTCGGCGCGCGCCGAAGCTATGGCTGTGGTGCAAACCGATCAGGCGGTAACGCAAGCCGCGCTGGATGACTTGAGACGCGTGTCGGCTGTCATCCAGTTGCGAACGGTGCAGATTTAGCGCCGCTGGGCTGGCGAAACACGGGCCAAAGCTTCACGCTCACAGAGATTGAGTACAAAGAAAAACGGCACCTGGGTTGAACCCGGGTGCCGGTGATTACATCCTGAACGTCAGATATCCAGGTTCTTCACATCAAGTGCGTTCTCTTCGATGAACTTGCGGCGGGCTTCAACGTCTTCGCCCATGAGCGTGGTAAAAATTGTCTCGGTTTCCGCAATATCCTCGAGCTTCACCTGCATGAGGCTGCGCACCTCGGGATTCATGGTCGTTTCCCAAAGCTGCGTTGAGGTCATTTCACCAAGACCCTTGTAGCGTTGCACGTCGTAGTCTTTCTTGCCCTGGCTTAGGACGTATTCAAACAGCTCCTTTGGCGACTTCTTCTCGACGGGCTCGACCGTGCTTTTGCGCTTGGATGATCCCTTTTCCTGCTTCGCAGATTCGGCTTCCGTAATCGAGGTTTCTGCTTCTTCCTCCGCAGTCTTTCCCTTTTCGGGACGCGCTGCGTGCTCGATGATAAACGGCGGCTCCATGTAGTTGGTGATCTGCTTGTACTTCGAGATCATCTGCCGGTATTCAGGCGAGGTGATGAGTTCCCAGTTGATAATGCGTTCGGCGCCTTGCGAATCCACGAAACTGACCAGCCACGTGTTGTGTTCTTCTTCGTGCCGAGTCTCGACTGACTTCAAACCGAGTTCTTTGAGCAGGCTCTTGATGCGCTTCTCCAGCTCTTTCACCTTCGGCGGAATGCCTTTTTCTGAACCTTCAAAATCAGTGCGGGCCGTGAAGTCGATCCTCGGCAGCAGCTCGGCGATGCGTTCTTCGCGCAGATGCTTGTTCACCTTCTCGAAGAAGCCGAGATACTCATTGAGCTTGGTTGTGAACTTCGTGAGTTCAGGTCCTTCGAGTTTTGCGGCGCCTTCGCCATAGCGCACCGTCATCCCATCGGCTGCGCGACGGACCATTACCTTCACGAATTCGCGATCGTCTTTGATGTACTGCTCGAATTTTCCCTTTTTGATACGGTACAGCGGAGGCTGCGCGATGTACACGTGTCCGCGCTTGATCAGCTCCGTCATGTGGCGGAAGAAGAACGTGAGCAGCAGCGTGCGGATGTGAGATCCATCCACATCAGCGTCGGTCATGAGAATCACTTTCCCGTAACGGAGCTTGGCCGGATCGAAGTCTTCCTTCCCGATTCCGCATCCGAGCGCGGTGATCATGGCGCGAATTTCTTCATGCCCGAGCATCTTGTCATAGCGAGCTTTCTCGACGTTGAGGATCTTGCCCTTGAGCGGCAGGATCGCCTGGAAGCGCCGATCGCGTCCCTGCTTCGCCGTGCCGCCGGCCGACTCGCCTTCGACGAGATAGATTTCACAACGATCGGCGCTGCGCTCGGAGCAGTCGGCGAGCTTGCCCGGCAGACCTCCGCCATCGAGCGCGCCTTTGCGTCGCGTCAGATCGCGAGCCTTCCGAGCTGCTTCGCGAGCGCGCGCCGCCTCGATAGCTTTATTGATGATTCGGCGCGCGACGGCTGGGTTCTGCTCCAGGAACGCGCCCAGACGTTCATTGATGAACGCTTGGACGATGCCTGCGATGTCGGAGTTCAACTTGCCTTTGGTCTGCCCTTCAAATTGCGGTTGCGGCAGCTTCACGCTCACTACTGCGACCAGACCTTCGCGAACATCATCTCCGGAGAGATTCTCTTTCAAGTCCTTGAACAGTCCGAGCTGCTGGCCTGCGTAGTTGATCGTACGTGTGAGAGAGGTGCGGAATCCGGAAAGATGTGTTCCGCCATCGACGGTGTTGATGTTGTTGGCGAACGAGAACACCGACTCGGAGTAGCCGTCGTTGTACTGAACGGCGATTTCCATGCCCACTCCGTCGCGCTCGGCTTCCATGTAGATCGGCTTGTCATGAAGCACGGTCTTGCCGCGATTGAGGTGCTTTACGAATTCAGCGATGCCGCCTGTGTACTTGAATTCCGCGTGCTTGGCTTCGCCCGTCTTGCTGTCGGTGGCGCGCTCGTCAGTAAGAGTGATCGTCAAGCCTTTGTTGAGAAACGCGAGCTCACGCAGACGCTGCGCGAGCGTGTCGTAGTTGTACTCGATGGTCGTGAATATCTCTTTGTCGGGCAGGAAATGAACCTTTGTGCCACGTTTTTTCGTAGTGCCCGTCTTCTTGAACTTCGAAGCAGGTATGCCTTTTGCGTAGCTCTGTTCCCACACAAATCCATCGCGCCAAATTTCGAGATCGAGCTGATGCGAGAGTGCGTTCACACAACTCACACCTACACCGTGCAGTCCGCCTGAAACTTTGTAGGTTGACGAATCGAACTTTCCGCCTGCGTGCAGCACGGTCAGAACCACCTGCGCCGCAGGAAGTTTCTCGCCGTGATACTCCATGTCATCGACCGGAATACCGCGTCCGTTGTCGATTACGGTAATCGAATTGTCGATATGGATCGTGACGTCGATGCGGTCGGCGTGCCCGGCGAGAGCTTCGTCAACAGAGTTGTCCACTACTTCGTACACAAGGTGATGCAAGCCCATCTCGCCCGTCGAACCGATGTACATGGCCGGGCGGAGGCGCACCGCCTCCAGGCCTTCCAGAGCCTTAATGCTTTCGGCCGTGTACTCGCCGTTGGTGCTGCCATTGGCCTTTTTTGGCTTCGGCTCCTTCTCGATATTCAGCTTTTGTTCCACTTGCGTCCTGACTGCTGCTGTTTCTTTCAAACGGGGGACCCCACTCGGAATTCTAGGACAGGAATTGCCCTGCAAATCACTGCGGACTGAGCGCGGAAAGCGACCAAAACAGTTGATTATTCAGGGATTTATCGCCTTTTGAGACACTTCGATTTTAGCACAAAATGGTTGCTTTGGGCGACCGCGGTTCAGGTCGCGCACGACCGCACACAATAAGCGTCTGAGTTGCCCAGCTTCTCGATCGTGACTTGCAAAAATGCTTTGACTCCAGATTCGTCAGGAGCTTATCCGATCAACTGTTTTCCACAGCTTTCCACAGAAATAATTGTTTTCAAATTCGGTACCTCTTGATATTGTCCAGTCACCAAAGTAACCAGTTACTGAATTACGTTGGTAACGGCGTTACTAAGCATTATTTAGGGGGAATCCCATGAAGAAGTCGCTCCGTCTGCTGTTCGCTACCATCGTTATGGCCGCCGCTGTGGCCTCTGCCGCAACCTCGAGCTCGAAGAACCTGCTCGGAGCGGGCTGCGAACCGGTTCCTGCTTGCCCTCCGGGAGTCTGCGCAATCAACTAGTAACCGGGTAGTAAAGGTTACTATGGTTCAATATTTTGCCTTGATATAGGGCGGGTTAAGGGCTATTCTCCTCGCGAATAGGTGAACTATGCCCGCCCTTTCGCTGCAGTCCGAGCTGATCTGGATCGCCTCTCCAATTCTTCAATTGCTTTGCGTTTTCCTTCTCTTTAAACGTAACTTATTGTCGCAGTTCAAGTTTCTAGCCTCCTTCTTCGTCTTTATCACGATTAAGGCTGGCGTCCTGTTCCTGTGCTATCACTATTCGTCTCCGCAGTCCTGGACCTACTACTCTGCATACTGGGTCGGAACCGCCATGCAGGACGTGTTCATGATTGCCGTGCTTTACGAGCTCTTCTGCGCAGCTTTTAGGCCCTTCGCCGGCCTCCAGGACCTCGCTAAAGTCGTGTTCAAGTGGGCTGCAGCCTCGATCTTCTTCATCGGTTTCTTGGTCTTTGCCTCAATACCTTCGATCCAAGGAGTCAAGCTCACTTGGCTCACTTTGGGTGTTTATGATTTTGAGCGCATTGTTCGAGTGATGGAATGCGCCCTCCTGATGTTTCTGTTCATCGGTTCTCAGCACTTGGGGGTCTCCAAACGGAACCGGGTGTTCGGATTTGCTTTGGGATTCGGGATTGATGCTTTCTGCCAACTAGTGGTGTTTAGCGCGATGGCGAATGCTCACGTGAGTAAACTCCATCACTTGGCCGACATGCTGCCG